>NBMY01000093.1 GCA_002212985.1 Sphingobacteriales bacterium TSM_CSS | reverse complement strand
TTCCATATTTTCTAAGTATGAATGTTTAAATATGCGCAAATATACAACAAACAACCGATTAAACCCACTACCGATTTTTGCACTAATTGGCCGGTTGACAAAGTTACTAAACCGAAGTTTGAAAATTTGTTAAGTTATATTAGTAAAATTTTTCACAAATTTATTAATCAATTTAGAAAAAGAAACTAAGCAAAACAAGTTTTACAATGTTTGGCAGATGTTGTGGCAATTGCGTTGAGCATTTTATTTTTAAAACAAATAAACCCGAATTGCGGTAAACGCACTTTAATTGTTTAAAATTTTGCGCTCCACCCAGTCCAGATATTCAAAGTAATGAAATCCGACATTTGCGAGGGGGTTATTCTGTAATTTTTTGAGGTCTGCGTGCAGTTTTTTCCAAATCTCGGGCGGATTAGCTGTTTTGTTTGTGAGCCTCCTAATGGCATCAATAACTGTAAATTCCACACTATAATCCCTGTGGTTAAATTTTTTGAGGTAGTTTACGGTATTATCGCACTCCTTTTCTAAGAACTTCAATTTAGCGGGTTCGCTGTAAATCGTTAGTCTTAACATTCGGGCTATTATTTTGTATTGAATAACAGCGTTTGTATCGGGTAAGTCTATTACGCGCCCAATATAGGGTAAAGCAGCATCGCCTTTGCCTTGTTCAATAAGACCAATGCTAACGGCGCAATTGGCATCGGCAATTTTAACCTGCTCTAATTTTTTATGATTGTTGTCGTAAAAATCGTTATAGGAAATTATCAACTCGTTAAACTGTACCCATTTTTTTTGCACTACACAGCAATAAATTTGAGTTGAAAATAGTTGCCCTCGCAACCATAGTGCAGGCAGGGCGGCAATACCTTTTTCAAAAGTTGTGAGGTAGGATATCGCCTCCTCCCAGGCAACATAGTTTTCTGTTTTTTCACAGGTGTTGATGTAGTTAAGAGTTATTTGCATAAAATACCAATCTTGGTACTTGAGCCAAATAGGACGTTTTTTAAAGGCTTCAAAGATAAGCTGTTGTTCTAAAAAACTTTCCTCAAAGTTGCCGGTTAACTGGTAATATATGCGGCGGATAGTATGAAAAATAATAAATGTCCGAAAGTCATGGTTCTCGGGTAAGGCCCGCATAAGCGGATTTTGCATAATAGCTTCTGCTAAAGCAATGGCAGTTTCTGAGCGTGCCACTACATTTTCCTGCTCCAATATAAGCAGCTCTTTGCGTAAACTATCATAGCGGTAGCGCAATGCCAGTTTTTCGGTTATGTTGCATAGGGCTATATGGTATTGCCGTACTATCTCCTGCTTGTTTTTGGCATCTGTTTTTGCTAATACGCAGTCTTCTTCCATGAGTAAGATGCCAACAAGAATGTCCCAATGTTCCAATTCGGTCATAAGCGGCTTGACATCGGCTATCAGGTCGAGCGCTTCGGACAGCAAATTTCTTTTGTACAACACATTTGCCAACTTCACCGTGTGCATTGCCTGTTCGCGGTATGAACCTTTTGATTTGCCATATTGCCATAATGCCTCTAACACCTTGTCGTATAGGCGCAATTTTAACACGGCAAAGTCTTTTAAAGAATTGCCGGCAGCAGCCCATTTTTTTTTAACAAGGGCTTCGTCATACTCTTGCATCGGGGCAATAATGTTAAACAAATCGGCATATTTAGTGCCTGCAATGCTTTTATTGATGTATCCTTTTTCGGCGCTGCTTAGGGTTTTAGTTAAGTTGTGTAACGATGACATGGGTAATGGAGTGGTATTGTTTAAAAGTTTTGCAAAGGTACAAATTCCCTTATGGGGAATGATTTTTTGCATCTAAAATCTGCTCCGAAATGTAATAACCCGACATTTAACTTGCGGCGTTTCTGCCCATAAAAATTGTGGCACAACTACCGAAACTGTAAATTTGCTCATTGTTACCAATACAATTACTATGCAGGATATTAAACAGAAACATATAAAACCGGTTTTGAAGCGAGTAATTTTATTTTTTTTAAAAAATATTCATTTCCAGGTTATCTCTTGCCAAAAACCGACATTAACTAAATTGAAAAGGATAAAATAAACAAAAAAACATCAAATAATCAACATTAACAAATTTAAAAAATGAAAACACAAATTTTAAAATCTTTTTTGAAAAAGCAATTTTTGCTTTTAGTAGCAGTTTCAATTGCAATCTGCATGAGTCCTTTTTTACAGGCGCAGACAACTTGTCCTGGTACAGTATCTGCAACATTCAATGGTGTAGCTGCAAAGTTAAATTGTCCCGTCGGCTCACTTAATACTTTTGGTTACAATTATGACTCTGGTATTAATACTGGCTATAGATGGCAGTGTGTTGAATATGTAAACAGGTATTATTATATGATTTACAACATGGACCTAAAAAGTACGCCTATGTATGGTAATGCCGCTGGTTATTATACTTACACTAATCACGCTTCTATTGGTCTCCTCAAATATGCGAATGGAGGAAGTGTACCTCCTCAAGTTGGTGATATGATTGTGAGTACCTCGCAAACTTATGGGCATATAGCTATAGTGACAAGTGTAACATCTACTACAGTAGGTATTATTGATCAGAATTTTAGTAGTAATTCTGCAAGGACGCTTACTAGAAGCGGGAACACAGTGGCAGGGTTTAGTACTAGCTATACAGTAGCTGGATGGATAAGAAAGAATACTGCCCCCGCAACTACCCCCACCTTACTAACACCTGCTAATAGCGCGACAGGACTGACAACACCAATTAACTTTTCTTGGAGTTGCCCCAACGGTACAGAGTACCGCATTCAAATAGTTGAAGCAGCATACTACACCGGCTTTTCTGCAAGTACTGGCCTTAATGGAAGTAGTTGCACCAACTGTGCCTATAACCAAAATTTAGGCAATATTACCTCTTTTTCATGGACAGGTGCTCAGCCGGGTAAAACTTACTATTGGACCGTTCGGGCCAGTAATAGTGGAGGGGCAAGTAGTTTTGCCACTTATCGCACCTTCTATACTGCCTCGTCAACCACCACCTGCGCCGTACCGACCGGAGTTAATCATAACACCGTTACCACCTCAAGTGCAAACATTATCTGGACAGCAAGTAGTTCCGGAACCACCAGTTTCACGGTAGAAAGGAAAACAAGTAGTGCTACTACATGGACACCTGCAACTGCATCTGCCACGGCTTCCAGCTACAACATAACCGGGTTAACGGCCGGCACTACCTATCAGTATCGTATCAAACGAAACTGTAGCAGCGGCAGCAGCAGTGCATACAGCGCTACCGGTACGTTTACCACCACTTCCTCAGGCGGCGGCGGCTCCGCTCCAGCTAATAACGACCCTTGCGGCGCAACCACCATTTATGCCAACAGTTCGTGCAGCAATACCAGCGGTACTAATGTTGGGGCTACCACCACAACCAGCCCTGGTAACCCAACATCCTGTACGCTTACCGGTGGTGATGTATGGTTCAAAGTACAAGTGCCAAGCAGTGGCGTAGTAACCATTAGGCTAACGGCCGGTACACTTACCGATGCACTAATGGCTGTTTACTACGGCAGCAGTTGTTCTTCGTTGGCGGGTATTACATGCGAAGACGACAATACGAACGGCAACGGTAGTTACATGCCGGTAATCACCATTACCGGTTATGCTGCCGGAACCTGGCTGTACGCACGAGTATGGGGTTTTGGCGGTGCAAGCGGCACCTTTAGCATTTGTGCCATGAACTACGCTACAGTCAACAAAATGCCTGAACACGAAGAAATGGGTAATATTTCTTTTAGTTTATTTCCCAATCCTGCAGGTAACTTAGTAACCGTAAATTACCTGGCTGAAGAAGAAGAAAATTTGGATATCCGTATTTTTGATTTATCGGGGAAAGTGGTTTATCAACAAACAACTGCCGCCCAAACAGGCAACAACAAGTTACCCATAAATACAGAACACTTACTTTCAGGTATGTATGTCATAAACGTGCAGACCCCTACGAAAAGCGCTACAGAAAAATTGCAGATATTTAAATAGGACTGCATATCCGGTCTAAACCGAATTGCGAGCGGGCAGAAAAGCAAATGTGCGCTTTTTTGCCCGCTTTATCTGAAAAGCATTTTGAGGTTTATGATAACAACACAACTAATCAGACAAATTAATAAATATTCCTCACAACAGGTTATCTCTTGCCAAAAACCGACATTAACTAAATTGAAAAGGATAAAATTAAGCAAAAGCAGCGCCAAACACCTAACAAATACAGCCGCTTAACAGATATACTTACTATAGGCATACACACAACACAAAATAACAGGCATAATGCAAATTATTATACACAACGAGACCGAAGAACACCTGATGCAAGAACTGCTATTGTTCTTGCGCAGCCAAATACCCAACATGCTTATTCACAGTCATAACGCGCTGCCAAATGAAGATAATAAAGATAACAATCATGTGTACAGTACACCTCCTTGCTTTTATGTAAAAAACAAAGACCGCTATACAAAAATAGCTATTGCCGATATACTGTGGGTAGAGGGAGATGGCTCCGGTGTAAAAATTGTTACAGAAACCGGAGAAGTAATGGGTACGCTCAAGCTGAACAGTTTTCTGAAACAGATACAGCACCCCTCCTTGATTCGCATACACAAAAGCTATGTTATAAATAAATGCAAACTAACCGCATTCGACAACGGCGTTGTATATATAAACTATAAAGGAGCGGAGAAAATGATACCCATAGGCGCTACCTACCGCGAGGAATTTAAAAGGCAAATGCCGCGGCTGTTTTCGGACTAAGCTTGCTTATTTTAAATTTAGTTAAATACCTCCAAACAGGCAGTTTACAAGGAATAAACGGTAGTTTACGGGGTGTGTTTTGCGATATAATGAGAGGGTTGTACCTTGCGCTTAATTAATATTAAGAAAATTAAAATCAAATTTTAGAACTCAACTACAGTAAAGCCCTAAAATTTATAGCACAAATAAACTTTGTTTTTTTACCATTAAACATCTTAAAAGCATGAGTATGAAAAGAATATGTACCGTTTTGTTGTTTTTAATTGTCTATACTGCATATGCTTATGCCCAATGCGGAACCTGTGTAATCACCAACCCCCCGCCTTCTATTCCCGAAGAATACGCGGCAGCCAATTACTTGTGTTCAACTTGTGTCATTGACAATCCTGTCGGTGGCGATGTAAATCCATTTGTACCTATTATAAAGGAAGACTTGGCAAAAGTAGCCTACAAATCACTATTTGGTACAACGCCCCCTTCTTTTGTTACGCAAACAGTAGAAAACTACCCCAATCCTTATCAGGATATGAATGGCAACGACCCATACCAACGCTTTGGCAGGGTGATGTTGTATTTAGAGTATGGCGATGGCAAATCGCCTTTCACCCGAAATAACTACTACTACTACCCGGGTAATACCGTTACGCGCGCACAAGTATGTAAGGTACTGGTAGAAACTTTTAACCTCCCCTTAGTCACTGTACCCACTCCTTATGCCGATGTAAATACGGCAACAGAGGAATATGCCTATATAACCACCTGCTATAATAAAGGACTCATTATTCCACAAACTAATTTTAGCCCTACTGCCCCCTGTAACAGGATTGATGCCTTTTTAATATTCTATCGCTATTTAAATAATCCGGCAAATGTAATCCCTACGGTTACCTTAGATGACTTTGCTATGCCCGACAACCTTCGCACCAACACCCTTAATCGTGATTTGGGTATTGATGATGCAGTTTTTAACGATTACAGCGAAGTCTGTTTTAACCTGCCCGATATTGAAATGGCGCTTTCCTTCGGGCATTCCTACAATTCGTATCTAAGTTTCTTGCCCGATGCGTTTATGGGCTTTACAAACACCTCCGGCACCTATAACGACATGCGTCCATTCGGGCCGGGCTGGACACACAATTTTAATGCCTATATCACTAAGTTTGCCGGTTATGCCGGCGGAACTTCCGGCAATGGCGATAACGAAATGGTTGTGTTTTGGCCCAATGGCGCTATGGACGTTTACAAAGACCCCTCCTTGGCAAAAGTTACCTTAGATAACTTTGATATCATATCATACAACAACGCCTTGCAACAATACACCATCAAGAAAAAAAATCAGGTGGAGTACTTTTTCACCAAAATAAGCGGTTCCGATGCTAATGCCCCCTTTATGCTTACAGCCGTAAAAGACAGAAACAACAACCAGATGACCATGAGCTATGCTGTGGTTGCCGGGGGTAAACCGCGCCTTAGCACTGTTACAGTGCCTTCCGGTCGTACCCTCTCTTTTGGTTACAGTGGTACAAGCAGCAGGATAACAGCCGTTACAGAAAGCGGTTTAAACAGAACCGTTTTTTATACCTACCTGCCCGAGGCTACCCTGGCTACCTATAAAGATGCTGATGAGTATGTTACCACGTATGGGTATGAGAGCTTTGCTTCCGGACTGGCTTATTTGCTTAAAACCGTTCAACGCCCCAATGGCAATACCATCACCAATTCTTACAATGCCCGCCGAAAACTTACCAATACTACCGTAGTGAATAACGGGGTTACCTATCAGCGAAGTGTAAGCAACTACGCATGGAACGGCAACAACCCTGCTAATGGCACCACCGCTACCGTGCAAACCAACGATGGCGCTAATACATACAATGCCACGGTGGTCAAAAACAATCGCAATGACGTAACCAACTTAGTTACCCCCAATATCCCGACAGGGGCAACCATGGAATATGACGACCCTATGTACCCCACCTTGCCTACTTCGGTAACGGTATTTGGTGTTACCAATAAGATTGAGTATAGCCAGGATAACAAAGGAAACCGCGTCAAAACGACCCAAGACTTTGGGGGCTTTAACTATATCTCTCAAATTGCCTACAACGCAAACAACGATCCTATTTCGGTTACCAACCCCAGAGGTAAAACCACAACCATGGTTTATGGAGATGGTAAAAACTTGACCCAAGTTAATCGCCCCATAGGTTCTGCAACGATGACCTATTTCCCCAACGGGCTTATGCACACAAGCACCAGCCCCGATGGCATTCTGACAACTTTGGGCTATAATACCTACGGCAATGTAACCAATACCACCATAAGCAAAAGCGGAACCAGCATTAGTACAATTACCGGTTATGACAATGCCAGCCGCCCTACTTCTTATACAGACGGCAATGGCAAAACTTCCTACGTTGAGTACAACAACCGCGACCTGCCTATCAAAGAAACCGATGCCCTAAACCACCAAACCTTGTTTGGCTATGATGGCAATGCCAACTTAGTTACCATCCAAAATGCCAAAGGCGGTGTTACTACGTTGGATTACGATGATTTAGACCAGCAAATTTCGGAACAGTTTGGACCATATTCCCGCAATTTTGAATACTATTCCGATGGCAAGTTGAAAAAAATCATTAAACCCGATGGTACCAACCTTCAGTACAATTATTTTGCTGACGATGGGCTGCTGCAAAGCGACGACTATGCCACCTATACCTACGATGCCCGAAAACGACCCTTTACAGTAACCAAAGATGGCAAAACCATCACCTTTAATTACGACAACATAGACCGCGTGAGCAGCATTGCCTACGACGGGCAAACCGTGGCTTATACTTACGATGCCAACGGCAACCTGCTGACCATGACCTACCCGGGTAATAAGGTAGTAACCTATACCTATGATGACAACGATCGTTTGACTAAAGTTGAAGATTGGAACAACCAAATCACTACTTATACCTATTGTGGTTGTGGCAGGTTAGAGAGCATTTCCTATCCTAATGGCGTATTAACAACATACAGTTATGACCCCATAGGCAGACCCACCGGCATTACTACCCAAAAAGGCGGTACGACCATTTTTAGCCATGCCATTGCGCCCGATAACAATGGCAACCACCTATCAGAAACCAAACAAGACCCCTTTGCCGCTTACCCGGTTCTTGAGGCATCGGGTACTACCTATGCTTACGATAACATCAACCGCATTATATCTGCCAATACCACCGCCTTCACTTTTGATAACAACGGCAATATGCTGACCAAAACCGGACGCACCTTTGCTTGGGATAAGCATGATATGTTAACATCGGTCAATACCGCTATAGGCACACCCTTTAATGCCACCTACGAATACGATGGTTTGGGCAACCGCCGCCGTGCCGTGCGCAACGGAACCCCTACCAAGTATGTGCTGGATATTTTGGGCATGAGCCGGGTGCTGATGGAAACCAACGATGCCGGCACACCCCAAAACTACTATGTATATGGGCTAAGCCTCATCAGCCGCATTAAACCCAACAACGATACCCGCTACTACCATGCCGATTTTAGAGGTAGCGCCGTAGCCCTGACCAACCCCGCAGGTACCATCACCCACAAATACCAGTACGATGAATTTGGCGCTGTGGTACAAAAAATAGAGGAAGACTTCAACCCCTTCCGCCTTGTAGGCTTGCACGGGGTCATGTATGAAGACAGCACCCTCGTGTTTATGCGCGCCCGCTACTACGATGCCGAAATTGGTAGATTTTTAAGCGAAGACCCTATATGGAGCGTCAATCTATATCCCTACGCAGATAATAATCCTATTAACTTTATAGACCCACTAGGAACAAAAAAGAAGAAAGCGAACTGTGATATTGGTATAGAAGGTGCTGTTGTTATAGCAGAAGTGATGGCAGAATTTATATTTAAAGGGAATCTTCCAAAGAAACTTGAAAAATTTTTCTTGGCATGGGATTTCGTGCCGGCTGCTGGCAAGAGTGGGTACAAATTTTATATTTTAAATTCTAAGGGGGAGGCTCTTGGTGAACTCTTTTATCCAATTGCTTCAGAACTTGGAGCACATTTCTTTGGACCTGCAGGTATTTTAGGTATTGAAGGATTTGAGGCAACCCAAAAGGACATTGGTAACATTTTTAAATATGGATTTAAATCATTTGCCAATAATCCTTCTAAGCAAAGTTGGCTTTTCCAATGCACGCAGGTAGTCGGAGACACACTTTATGAGGGAGTTGCAAAGTTAATGAAGTGGAGTGGCGCTGAAAAGAGTATCAGAAGCTTAAAAAAGAGATATCAATCGTTATTTAAATAAAAAATAAACAGTCACAATAAATTAAGTACCCATGAATTTCAAAAAAATCATAGTTTTTATTTGCTTAAATATAATTTTAATACTTTATGGTTATGCCCAGCCACTTACTTGCAATTACACCTACGACAACATCAATCGTTTGGTATTGGTACAGTACAGCAATGGCAATACCATTCAATACACCTACGATGAAGTGGGCAATCGTTTAACCCGCCTTGTCAATTGCGGGGCTACTGCCATAGCGCCATCTTTGCTTGTACCGGCAAATAATGCTACCGGGGTATCGGCTGCCTCCATTACCTTATCCTGGGCAAGTGTTCCCGGAGCGGTTTATCTGTTGCAGGTTTCTACCGTTAATAATTGGCAGGGGGCTACAGGCTTTGGCGTTTGCAACAATACGGTCTGCACCGGTTGTAAACCCGCTACGGTCAGTGGGTCAAACACTATTGCAGACCCGCTGGTAGTAAATGTAAACACCGGTACTGCCAACAGCTACACATGGTCGCCCGCCTCGCCTGATGATTGTTTTGGTCCGCAAAACGGTACTATATATTACTGGAGCGTAAGAGCATATATTAATGGGGCTTGCGGCATTTCGCCGCCATTCAGTCCGGTGCGCAGTTTTACCACCTCCGGCACAGCCCCTGCCAATATTACCTATGCCAGTCAGGCAACTCCGGTTCTGTGCAGTCAGTCATCGGTAGCAATACCTATTACCAATTACTCGCCTGCCACCGTAGTTACAGATCCTGCCAAAACGGTAACTTTTACCAACCTCATTTTCAGAAAAAGCTACAACTCCTTGCCCAATGGCAGCAGTGCAGAATACCCGGGGTTTGTTACCGGCAATTTCTTAGCCAATACTACCAATGGCTTAGCTTGCGGCACAACCCCCGCATGTGCCACCTACCAACACAAAGGTTTAGACCAGGCAGTAGGCGGTTCCATAGGTACAGTCAGTTTGTTTTCGCCCATTTCGGGCGTAGTTACTGCCACCGGCGGACCCACCGGCAAGATATGTATCTATAACGCACAAATAGGGGCAACCTTTATCTTCCTGCATTGTACCAATATAGCAGTATCGCCGGGCGATGCAGTCTTAAAGACCGGTTACGTTGGCAAGGCAGGCAGTACAGGAGCTACTGCTGCCCATGTACACTCAGAACTGCGCATAGGCTATCATACCTCCGGCAGTTGCCCCTGTTCCTCAGCAGTGTCCGATGGCGTTTACGACCCGCGTTTGGTGGTAGATTTGCTACAGGTCTCTTTTTCAGCGCCTACACCCAGTCCGGTATTAAGTTACCCTGCAAATGGGGCTACCAATGTAGCCATACCGGTCTTGTTGGGTTGGTCTTTATTGGAAGACGGAGAATACAGAATACAAATTTCCACCGTCAATTCCGGCTGGACACCGGAAAACGGTTTTGGAAACGATTTCAGGTCTTGTTCTGCAGATCCGCCGCAACCCGCCCCCCCTATTACCTTGGTAGTAACTAAAAACACAGCCTTTAACAATACGTTTACATGGAACGATATTTCCGGCTGTTTCGCCCCACTACCCAACACTACGTATTATTGGACAGTGCGCGCAAATACTGCTGCTTGTGGTACTTCTATGTACAGCCCTGTGCGCAGTTTTACCACAGCTCCGGCAACCCCGCTTACCGTTTCGCCCGCTAGCATGACGTTTAACGCCACATCGGGTTTTGGTGCGCAGCAAACCGCCACCCTTACCGGTGTTACCGGTCCGTTTACCGTTACCAAAAACCAGTCTTGGATTTCTTACAACATCAGCGGCAATAACCTTATTGTTTATTGCGCCTCCAACACCGGCACACTTAGCCGCTATGGTACGATAACCATTACCTCCGGTACCCAAACAGCCACCATTCAGGTGCGGCAGTCGGGCACGGGCGGGTGTACGGGCGGCACGCAAACGGGTGGTACGCTTACGCCTACGGCATCATGGCAAAGCGCTCCAAGCATGACCGGCGGAAAATACGTGGTCATGAACGTTACACAAGGCACCCAATATACTATTTCATTGTGCAGTACCAACTCAGGTGTTGCCGCTTACGATAGCGAAATAACCATATTAGACCATCTCACGCCCACTTTCCAACATGCTTTTAACCAAACCGGCACCTTTGGCTGCGGCGATGATGCAAAGCTTACATGGCTTGCGCCCATTACAGGTACTATAAGGGTATTGGTACACCAAAACCACTGTATCAGCAATGCGCTTGCCACCACACTGCGCTACAAAACCGGCACCGGCAAATGGGACGAGGAAAACGTAATTCCCAATGCGCCGTCTTTAAGCCTGTATCCCAACCCGGCCTCAACTATCGTCAGCCTCAATTTTACCACCCTGGCAGAGGCAGAAGAGGTGCTTATTACCCTTTACGATGCAAGCGGCAAAGCTGTATTTGTTGAAAAAAATACTGCCCTTTTAGGCAGCAACACCTTTGTTTTGGAAACAGCAGGTTTTAACCCGGGCGTATATATGGTAACCGTTCAAAACACCGCCGGTATTTTAACAGATAAACTGGTTCTCATAAAATAGTATCGGTTACCTGCACGGATAAGTTCAGGCAATTATACAATACAAAAAAACATCGGATGTCTTTAAGACATCCGATGTTTTAACAGGCAATGCACTGTTTATACAAATCAATAATTTCAGGAAACAAATTAAAATATACTATCTAATGAAAAGAGCACTACCTTTTCTCTTATTTATTTGCCTGCTCAAAATAGCAGGTATGCATCAGGTGCAGGCACAGCCGCCCTGTTTTGTTGATGCCACCATAAACACCTTCGGCACCGTTTGCGAAGATGGAAACCCGCTGATAGACTTGAGCGAGTTGTTATTCATTAACGGCACCACCACTGCGGGCGGCAGTTGGCAAATTGTCGATGCCTCCGACCTCGGCTTTGGCGGAAGCGCCTTTGTTATCAACAATACGCTGTTTTACCTCATAGACCCCACCACCTCTCCGGTTACGGGTCCGCCCTATGTTTACAACGTATTGTTGCAATACACCGTAACAGACCCCACCCAACCGGCTCCTTGCGATGTATTGGTAAGCAGTGTAGCTACGGTTACCATTTTTGGTGCGGTAGAAACCGGTTTTGATTTGCCCAATACCTGGTGCCAAAGCTACGGCACACTCTACGTACCCGGGTACACCGTTGCAGGCGGAGGCGAGTGGGACATTACCTTTATAAACGGCCTGGACCCGGGGTTGGAGCCGTTTAGTGTGTCGAGCGTATTATCTTTTGTAAGCAACGGTGCTTTAGACCTGAACGCACTTGGCGGGTTGGCTAATTTTGGTCTTAATACGACGGCAGATTCTGCCATTATAGCTATTAACTATCAGCCCGCTCAAGGCGGTTGTAGTATGCCTAATACAGAGGTGTTTGTGTTGTACGAAGATGTAGATCCGGCGTGGACAGCGCCGCAAAACGCTTGCATTGCCGATTTTCCATTGGCTTTAAATCCGTTGGTAACAGGCACTACGGGTGGGGTTTTTAGTGGCACCGGTGTTATTGTTAACAACAATGGCACACCCAGCCCTGCTGATGATACTTACAGTTTTGCTCCCCCGGTGCCGGGTTTGTATTCGGTTACCTATACCGTAGGGTTTGGGGTATGTGCAGAATCGGCTCCCTTTGATATTACCGTTTTCCCTGTTTTAGATGCAGCTTTTAACGCCCCGCTTGTGGTCTGCGAATCCCCTTCGGGAACAGTAGATTTAAGTGCGTTGTTCACTGCCAATATGCCGGCAAACGGAGTTTGGACAGTAACGGGAAGCAATCTTAATAATGTCCCGACAGTATCGGGCAATACTTTGAATTACTTAATTGCTCCTGCCGATGTTGCCCCCTATGTAATAAATGTATCTTACGATTTACTGGCCAACGATGTTTTTCCCGAGGGTTCGCCCTGCAATCCGGCAGATATAGCCGGGCAGGTGATCATCAATGGTGCTACCGAAATAGGATTTGATTTGCCCGATACTTGGTGTGTCAGCAGTGGCACGATCAACATGGCACAATATACAGCAGGGGGCGGAGGTGTTTGGTCATTAGCAAGCAGCCCCGAAGTACCCTTAGCAGGCAACGTTTACGAGCCTGAGAATGGAGCCGGTTTGGTAGGCATTTTATACACACCCGGGCCGGGCGGTTGCGGGTTGCCGCATACAGAATACGTACAGATTGTTGATGATGTGGATCCATTCTGGCTCAACCCAATAGTTTTGTGTCAGGCAGATTTACCCTATCAATTGGAATCTGCCACACCGGGCGGCACATGGAGCGGGCCGGGTGTTAACCCCATAAGTGGTGAGTTTGGCGTTGACCCCCAGGTGTATGTATTAGATTTTGGCAGCGGAGTGGTAACAAGTAATCAGCCCGGTGTTCCCGGTCATATTTATAGTTATGTTGAAGACGGAACCCTTATCTCTGTCATTGGGGGTGGCAGCCTCAGCAATTATTTTGAACGCCTGCAAGTGGGTTACCAGTCCGATATTGTGTTGCAGCAAGGCACCAGTTCGGGCATACGTATAGACAGAGGCGGTGCTGAATTTGAATTATTATATGTTCAGTTAGATGCGCAGCCTCTTAGCGGCGGGTTTACCATAACCGGCTACGATAGCAATGATTTGCCTTTAGGTAGTGTATCGGTTCTGGATAACGCGCCCGGCGGTTCGGTTATTAACCTGCCGCCTTCCTTCTACGGCATATCGTATGTTACCATTGTAAATGATGCGCCCAGTATTCGCACCCGCATTGAAGAAATTGGGTTCAATGATTTAAGTTTCAATGTTGCACCCGGTTACTATAACATTACCTATACCGTAGGCAACGAACCCTGCGTTGAGTCTGAAACACATATTATTGAGGTAGTTCCAACCCGTTCAACCGCCCTACGCAATATTACCGTTTGTCAGTCGCCATCGGGTACGGTAGATTTATCGGCTATGTTATTATCGGGTACAACGGCTGGTGGTATATTCACGGTTTCGGGAACCGGTTTAACCAACATGCCCACCATTGACAACAATACGCTTAATTACCAGATAGCATTTGCTGATGTGCCGCCCTATACAGTTACCATTCAGTACACTTTAAACCCCATTGCAAATGTAGCGGCTCCCGGTCCTTGCAACCCCGAGCCTTCAACGGCGGTATTAACCATTACTGATGCCACCGAAACCGGCTTTGATTTGCCCGATTCGTGGTGTGTAGCCGATGGTGCCATCTATCTTCCCAATTTCACAGAAATTGGCGGGGGTACGTATGCTTTTGTTGATAACCCCAACACGCCGATTAATGAAGCTGAAATACCATTGGTTGGCGATGTATTTATTCCGCAAAATGGCAATGGCTTAGTGGGCATTACCTACACCCCTATACTCAACGGTTGCGGCGCGCCGGAAACTGATTTCATTGAAATTTTAGATGATTTTGATGTTGAAATACAACCTGCCGGCCCTTTCTGTCCCGGTGCCGATCCTGTAGCGCTGAGTGTGTTAATTACTACACCCGCACCCTATGCAGCCGGTACGGTAGTAAACTATTTTCCGGGAGCTACGGTAAATATACCCGCAGGTACTACAATATTGGTAAACTGTGGCGATCCGGCCGATGCTTGCTTTGTGCCTGTTACCAATGTAGAGCTGGGTATTACCGTTAATTACAATAATGGCTCCATAATTCCCTATCCGGCAGAAACCACAGTATCGTTACCCAATGGTGCTACCATAACCTACTTAGTTAGCGCACAACAATCTACCTTCACTACGGTTAGCAGTGGAACAAGCGGGCAGTTAAACTCTGCCGACCCCGTAGCGGCCCGCCCTTCGGGTAGTGGCAATATATGCGACGAAGTACCCGGCAGCTACCGGTACGATGTATTTGAGTTTCAGGTTTCGGCGCCGGGCAACTATACCTTTATCGGAAACTTTGGTTCGGGTGATGGGTATGCTTATGTAACCGAAACGCCATTTGCTCCCGGCGATTGTGCTTCGGGCATATTCATTGCCAAAGACGATAACTCCGGGCCCGGTCTTAATCCGCAGTTTGGTACAGGCAGCGGTAATGCAGGCCCCATCTTAACCCTGCAACCGGGCATTACTTATCAGCTGGTAACCACCGGTATAGCTCCAAATGCTTTGTTAAATTACTCTTGGGTGTTTAGCGGGCCGGGCAACATTTTAACGCCCACAACTCCCGAAGGAGAATGGTCGGGCATAGGAATCATTGATGAAACCGAAGGCATTTTTGACCCTGAAGTTGCCGGATTGGGTAATCACCTCATCACCTACACCACTTACAACGGCTCTTGCATCAATATAGCTACCTACACCATATTTGTAGGTGATGATGTTGCGCCCGATTTCGCTTTTTGCCCTGCAAACGTTACTACCAACACCATTTCTTGCAGCGCTTTTGTAAACGTGCAAAATCCAACTGTTACCGATAATTGCCCCGGCCCATTGTCTATTGGGTTTGTAGCAACACACCCGGTTTACGGCACTATTTCATCGGGGCAGGTAAATAACATCAACGTTGCCAGCGGTATTTACCCATCCGGTCTTACCACTATTGTATGGACAGTTACCGATTTGGCCGGCAATACCAATACCTGTCAAACCGAAATACTTGTTATTGATTCGGCTAATCCGGTTATATTCTGTCAGCAGACGCTTACTGTAACCGGTTATACCTCGCCCGATTTATGTGGCGCTCAAATTGACTTAGCCACGCCGGTTGCTTATGATAACTGTGGCTTAGACCAGATTGGTTTTGTTGCCCTACATACCACCGATGCTAACGGCGCACCCATTGATACAGACCCCAATACACCCGGTAACCAACCAGAAACTATTTACACCAATACAATGCCGGCGCTGATTAATGGCGGCTCAAACACTACCGATATTGCCAGTGGTATTTACCCGGGTGGTACTACCATAGTTACTTGGACAGTTACTGACCTTAGTGGACGTATTGCCACATGTACAGTAACGGTTATTGTTATAGACAATGACCCGCCCATGTTTATTAACTGTCCTAATAACATAACGGCAAATACCTATCCCGGTTTGTGTGCGGCCATTGTAAACTGGATTCCCCCTCTGGCAATAGATAACTGTAGCGAGGGTGTTGACCAAACCTTAATTCAAAACCTGATTAATGCACATACAGCCTTGGAAGAAGCAGAAGACCTGCTCGATATAGCTACCGATGCCGCTACCGAAGCCGATGACAACCTGGCATTGGCTCATACTTTGTGTGATGGAGTACCTACTGTAGCTTGCCAGAACTTAATAGCTATGGAAACTGCTGATTCAACAGCTGCACACAACATTTTAGAAGCGGTAACAGGTATTTATGCAGATGCGTTGACGGCATTTAATCTGGCAGAAGATGCTTTGGAAGCTGCCGCCGCTGCTGCCACCATCAACATTACAAGTACGCATCAGCCGGGCGATATTTTTCCTTTGGGTAACACTACCGTTGTATATACTGCTACCGATGGTGCAGGTAATACCACCACCTGTAGTTTTGTAATAACGGTTATAGACGAAGAGCTACCAACCCTAACGTGTCCGCCAAACGTAACAGCTACCAGCATTCCTACGCAATGCTACGGGTATGCAACGGTACTATTGCCAACTGATTTGAACGATAACTGCGGAATTGACCAAGACCCGATGAACAGCTACAATTGGGGGCATAATGCCAGTGATACCTATCCGGTTGGAACCAATACCGTTGTTTGGTCAATTGAAGACATTAATGGTAATGTAGGCACTTGTAGCATGACGGTTACCATTTTAGATGTAGAGCCGCCCACTATTGTGTTCTGTCCCGAAAATACCAACCTGCCGCTTCCGTACTCTTTGTACTATGACTATTACACCGTTACAGAACCCGGCGTATGTAGCGCTAATATTACCATTGCACCGCTACAGGCTTGGGACAACTGCGGCATTGCAAGTATCGTTAATGATTTTACCAACACCGATGACGCATCGGGTGTGTACCCGCAAGGCACTACTACCGTTGTCTGGACAGTTACCGATATTTGGGGCAATACTTCTACCTGTCAAACTATAGTTCATGTAAGAGATAATCAAGCGCCCGGTATAACCTGCCCGCCTGCACTGGCGGTTTGTACTTCAGATTGTACCAACAGTGCTACCGGAGAATTTATTAACCTACCCTTGCCGCAGTACTCCGATAACTGTAGTATTGAAGTTATTACCAACAGTTTTACCAATCAGGCAGGAGTAAGCGCACTCTACCCTTCGGGTACTATTTTCAGCGGCAACGGTGTTTACCCCATCGGAACCACTACTGTTGTTTGGACCATAGTAGATGTTAGCGCAAATACCAATAGTTGTGCGTTTACAGTTACCGTAAACAAATGCTGCCAGGCAGAAGCAGGTGATCTTTCAGTAACAGGCGCACAATGCCCGTTTGACCCCGTTGTTGCTTCTTCGGTTGGCTTTGCAACCACAACAAGTGCAGTAGCTTGTTCAAATCCGGCAGATAACTACACTCAAACTTATTTGGTAGTAAATCAAAATACCGGTATAATTGTAGATTCTAACACCACCGGCACTTTTGATGCATTAGGTGCAGGGTTACCTGCGGGCAATTATACTATGTATGCTTTTAACAACGGCGCTAATAACCCGCCATTGGTAATGCCGGCTGCAGGTATTGCAATCAGCGATGTAATAAACAATACAATAGGTTGTTTCGACATCTCAAACGGCACAAACTTTACCATACCCGAAGCTTTCCCAACAGAGCCATTGATAGCAAGTGTATTACAGGGCAACGGAGAAGTACCAACCTTCTATAATGTGGTTGAGTTGCAGGTTACAGGTGGTACACAACCTTATCATTATAGTTGGGCAATAAACGGTTATGCACAATATGTGGTAAATGTAAATGCTGATGGAACAGGTGTGGTCATTACTGTTGTTTATGCCGATGAAGCAACCTGGAATTTGATAGTAACCGATGATAATGGTTGCACTTCCGAGTCGCTCAGTTTTGATAACACGCCCGATAATGACCCATCTGCCTTGCTCGATATTTATGATTACACCATCTCATCCAGCTCCGGAAATGCAGCGAATGGCTCTGTTACCATTTATGTTGAAGGTGGTATCCCTTGTAGTGCCGGTGGCACCAATCAATATCAGTACAATTGGTCGGGCCCGTCAAATTGGGTAGATGCACCTTCCGGTTCAACCAGCGGCGGCATAAGTTATACATTGAGCAACCTCCCATCAGGTTGGTACACTGTTGAGGTTACAGATTGCAGCGGTCAACAAACAACCGGCTGGTACTGGGTTCCCAAGCAAATTCGCGGACGCGGTAAACTTGCCGACGGACAAAGTATGGTAGCTTACCCCAACCCGTTTGATAACCAGACTACCATTGAATTTGCAACATCCGATACGGGTAATGCTACGCTGGTTGTTTACTCGGTTGATGGTAAAGAAGTGGGAACACTCTTCAAAGGTGAGGTAGAAGCAAACGAAATGTATAGCATTCAGTTTAATGCCAATAACTTACCCGCTGGAATGTATTTTGCAGAGTTAACTACTGCCACCGGCAGCAAAGAACGGTACAAGTTAATACTCGGCACTAAATAATTGGTAAACATAACCTGTGAACACATAGGGGGCATGATTGACATCATGTCCCCTATTTTTTGTTTGCAAATTTGATGTAAAAAAAACCGGCGGGCACTTTCAGTTGCCTGAAAGCACGCCGCCGATATAGCATGGGAGCATTAACCAAAAAAACGGGTATCAATTCTGTAATTATATCTCGGTTGGGGGCTATTTTGTTAGCGGTTTAAGGCAATTTTATCCTCCATTTCTCTATTTATGTAGGCATTTGCCCAAAAGGTAACCCTGCGCTACTTTTTTTTAGTTTCATGTGCCCGAAATTCTTAAATTCATCTTGCCTCTGCACATATTTTAATTGAAAGAAATTGTAGTTTTGCGGGTAATGGCATCAAATAAACTAAGGCAGGTAAGAAATGGATAGTTTGCAAAGGGCAAAGGAAGAAATGGAAGAAGCGCTGCAACTAAGCAGCGAAGGTAAGTTTGCCGAAAGCAGGTTGCTATATGAAACAATAGCCCCCGTTTTTGAAGCCGCAGCAGCCTGGGAAGATTATGTGGATTGTTTAAACCGATGGAGCGAATGCTTGTGGAGAAACGCACAATTTGATGCAGGCAAAGCACAGGCAAGCCTTGCCTTACAAATAGCTTTGGAGCAATTGGGGGAAGAACATGAGCAGGTGGCAGTTAGTTATAGTAATTTAGGCGCTTGTTTTCAAGGCAAAGGAGACTACAACCGCACTCTTGACTATCAGCAAAAGGCATTAAAAGCGCGATTGGAGTTATATGGCGAAAGAAATTTGGACACTGCAACTTGCCATAATAATTTGGGTAATTGTTACTATTATTTAGGTAACTCTAATCTGGCAATTGAGCACCATAAAAAAGCTTTGCAAACACGTTTGGAGATTCTTGGTAGCAAACATAGCGACATAGCTACCGGATATAATAACCTGGGGAATTGCTACAATAACAATGGTAATTATGATGAAGCTGTTGAATGCCACCAAAAAGCTTTGCAGATACGCGTAGAAACTCAAGGAGAAAAACACCTTGATACGGCAATTAGCTATAACAATTTGGGAAATTGCTATAGAGGCAAGGGGGAATATAACCGAGCTATTGAATATCTCAAAAAGGCTTTACAAATTCGTTTGGCCACACATGGCGAAATGCATCTCAGTACCGCCGGCAGTTATAATAACTTAGGAAATAGTTATTCTTACAAAGGCGACTATGACCTTGCTATTCAGTACGCCCAAAAGGCTTTGCAAATACGTACGGCAATTCATGGCGAAGTACATCCTGAAACCGGGTTAAGCTATAATAATTTAGGCCGATGTTATTATCAGAAAGGAGATTATAAAAAATCTGTTGAGTACCATCAAAAGGGATTACAGATTCGTATGGCCGTTCTTGGAGAAAAGCACCCCGATACCGCATTAAGCTATAATAATTTAGGTGAAATTTTTAGATGCATAGGCGATTATGACCGTGCCATCCAATACTATCAAAAAGCCTTAAAAATTTTGCTGGCTACTGTGGGTAAAGAGCATCCTCACATAGCTATTTGTTACAACAGTGTGGGAAAGTATCATCTTTTTATTGGCAACTATGATCAGGCTATAACCTACTTTCAAAAAGCATTACCAATATGCCTGGCAAACTATGGTGAACAACATGAGGCTACAGCAGATACTTATTGTAACTTGGGAATTTGCAATGTTTCAAATGGGCATTACAATCTCGCCATTTCATACTTTGAAAAGGCATTAAAAATACTGACCGAAATATTTGGAGAACAGCATTACCGAGTTGCAGGAATTTATAGCAATTTAGGGAGTTGCTATGAGAAAATGGGTGACGATGTTAAGTCGTTTCAATGTTTTCAGAAATCGCTTGCGATACGCTTGAAAACACTTGGAAAAAAACATCCCGATACCGGCACAAGTTATAACGACCTGGGGTTTTACCACAAAACACAAGGAGATTACCTCCAAGCGCTTACCTGTTTCCAAAAAGCCCTGCAAAGCAACATCTATAAGTACAACAACCCCAATATATACCATAACCCGGCCCCACAGGAATACACATCGGCAGAGAATTTGTGTTACACCTTTCCCGAAAAGGCAGTTACTCTGTATAAACTTTGGGAAACCGGCAATAATGCCCAAAATTTGCAGGCCGCTTTGTTCACCTCGCAGGTAGCGGCTATGTGGGTTAGCTATATCCGCCGGTCTTTTAACAATGAGGGCAGCAAATTAACCCTGGCAAAACAGGCTTTTTCGGTTTTTAAAGAGGCGGTACACATTGCATACCACGCTGCCCCCGTTCTACGTGCTAATGCATCGGCATGGCATACCGCTACAACCCAAATTGCCAAAATAAATGCCCATTCTTTTCCGCCTGCAGAATTTACCTATTGTCTTACAGAACAAGATTGCCTGCATACCGCCTTTAATTTTTGCGAACAAAGCCGGGCTATGGTGTTGCTGAGCAACCTGCAAGACGAAGAAGCCAAAGGGCAGGCATTCATTCCTCAAAATTTACTGCAAGCAGAAAAACAACTTAAAATAGAACTTAGTTATTATAACAACAAAATAAACGAAGAAACTTACAAGGCATCTGATATGCGCGATGAAAACCGACTGTTGGAGTTGCAAAGCCTGTTTTTTGATTACAAACAGCAATATGATGCCTTGATAACACAGTTAGAAACCGATTTTCCCGACTATTACGAACTGAAGTACCGGCTTTCTACCGCAAAAGTACCTGAACTTCAGTATGCGCTTGCCGAAGCAGATGCCCCTACCGTACTGATTGCATATTTTGTAACCGATACGCATGTGTATATATTTGCTCTTTCTGCACATAATTACCGCGTATATGAATTACCAAATGTTGCAGACATAAAAGACGATGTGGAAGATTTTTTGCAGTTCGGCATAACAAATAAAATAAAAAATAATTACTTTAAACTGGGCTATAAATTATTTCTAACCTTGCTGGCACCGGTAATGAAGGATTTTACCCCATCGGGAAATACAGAAACTAATAATGGCATACCACAAAACAGTCAGCTTATCATTATTCCCGATGACATTTTATCGGGATTGCCCTTTGAAACCCTGTTAACCCATGCGGTAGATGACCAAAATTCGTATTCCGATTTTCCGTATTTAATCATGGACTACGACATCAGCTACCATTTTTCGGCTACGCTGTGGTTGCGGTCATGGCAAAAAAAGCGACAGGCGGATTCGCGCATCTGGAATCAAATTTTTACCGGCTTTGCACCCGTGTATGTATCGGGGGCAGAAAGAGAGCGGGCAAACGAAGGTGCAGACGAAGTGGTTACAACTCAGGCTTTTGCCATTCCTGCGGCGGCCACCCGTGATATAAAAATTGGCCATAAAAACTATCCCGCGCTGCTGTATTCCGAAGAAGAGGTGAGTAATGTAGCGCACCTTTTTACCCAACAAAACCACCAATCCGGTTTATATTTGCATGAAATGGCAACAGTACAAAACTTTATGCAGCAAGCTACAGATAGCAAATACATATTGGTTGCTGCCCATGCCGATTTTCAGACTTCGCGCCCCGAACTAACCGGCATTATTTTTTCGCCCGAAGATAAAACGCCGAAACAAGCCACGTTGGAAACCGAATTTGGCAAAACCTACCAAGACCATATCTTGTATTTGTCCGATTCCTATCACCTGCGCCTGAATGCCGATTTAGTAGTGCTAAGCTGTTGCGAAACCGGTATAGGCAAGTTGTATAGTGGAGAAGGGGTATTGGCATTAAACCGGGGATTTTTGTATGCAGGCGCTCAAAACATTATTTACACCCTTTTTAAGGTTTACGACGAAGAAAGCAGCCGGTTAACCCAAATACTGTTTGCTTACATTCTTGCAGGCAAACCATACCGGCAAGCCCTTAAGCAAGCCAAAATTGATATGATTAAAAAAGGGTGTGTTCCTATTTACTGGAGCGGCTATGTATTGGCAGGTGCATAAGAACCTATTCGGCAGATGTTAACCGCCCCTCATTCCAATTTTCTTAACGTTCATTTTCAGAAGGGCGATATATAAGACAATCCAAACGCAACCATTTATTGTAGAATTGACCATCGCTGGGGCTGGGGGGATAAATGCCGGGGGTTAAGGTATTGATGTCGGTTTGCATGGCATGAAAATTTAGCGAGGCAATACCTCTTTATTAACAAAAAAATAACCGGTAACCGTTCCATATTTCCGGTTTATTTTGCGGTCTTTGGAAGCCAATTGTAAATGCCAGTAATACCGGCCGGGGTTTAGTGCTTCCAGATTTAGGGTGTGGTTATAAACCTGTGCCGGAATAGCTGCCAACAATACAACCTGTTCCCGATTATTTAAGATACTTAGTTCCATCGGGTATTCAACGGCATCGTCAAAATCAAACAGCAGTTGTTTGCTAACCACATTAATGCCGTTTTCGGGCATTACCACCAATTGCGCTAACGGGTTTTGCGTTTCGGTATCGGCACTTCTGCTAAAGGCAGCCGTTTCTAAATGTTGCAACGGCTGAAAAAATGAAAGCAGTTCTTGTAGGTTATAGGTTTTTTCTGTATCGGGTTTTTTTTCTGATGAAGTTATTTGCGCCGTATCAGAATAAAGGTCATCGCCCAAAATATCAACAATATTACGGGCGCTTACTAACGGATGCGGGCGGAGGCTAAGGTCAATAACCATATCGGCAAATGTAGCCCGCAACAAATCGGGTTCATTTTGCAGGCGTTGTTCAAAATTCAGTGCTTCTTGCTCAGTAAGTTCTCCGTTCAGGTATTTTTCAATAAGTATTTGGTCGTTGGGGTTCATTTTTTTGTATTTTTTACAAATTTAAATAAAAACGGAAAATCGTTTAACAGGTCTTTAAGATGCGGGCTGCTTAAAATAGCTTCCCGAAGAGGGGTTTTACAGTCCTTCAATTGCTGTCGGATAGCGCCTTCTGTAACGCCTATAAATTCGGCCATTTCTTTATTGTTATAATCTTTGTAAAACCGCAGGTTAAAATACTGTTTACACTTGTTGTTTAGTTGGTTAACTAAACTCAAAACAAGTTCCTGTGCCTGTTTTAGTTGTATCTTTTTATCGGGTTCCAATTCTTCTGTTGCAATGGCAGCGAAATCCAGAAGTGTTGTATTGCTTTTTGCGAAAATTGGGTCAAAAGATGAAAGTTTTTTATTGCCATGCCTGTCTATCCAAATATACTTGCACATTTTGTAAATGTATTTGCGGTACGCCTTTTTGTCTTGAGTTTTAAGTAAAGCAAAATCTGGCTTTTTACAATTATGATAAAAATCACTTATGGCTGTATGAAGCAAGTCTATAGCATCTGCTTTTGTACCACCATTGTAACTTACAAGCGCTGCTATATTGGGCAACAACTCTTTGCAAACAGATACATAAATGTGCCTGACCTTTATTGCAGATTCTGCATTCTTAAATCCTTCAATTATTTCTTTCGTGTTCATACCAATAGTTCGGTAAAAAAGCGTGTATAGTGCACAAAAGAAAGGTAAAACGATTATTTTTGATTGACAGAAAAAAAACAAACCGTTTTACCTATGAAAGCAGAAACCTTCACAGGGGCAATATTACGCAAAATGAGTGATATTGGTATGTGCCAAAAGAAATTTATCGTGCACCTTGTTGTTTTATTATTGAGTATGCGCAGCCGGGTAAATTACCTGATGCTGTGTCGCTATGGGAAATACAGCGAAAAAAGTTACCGGTTGAATTTTGAAAAGGGCTTTGATTTTGAAACCTTTAACAGAAGGTTAATTCTTTCAAATTGCAGCAAAGACCTGCTGTGGATATTTGATCCGAGCCATATTGCCAAAAGCGGGAAGCATACGCCGGGTGTGGGCTATTTTTGGTCGGGCTGTGCCGGTTCGGTGAAATGGGGTTTGGAGTTAAGCGCCTTAGCGATAGGGGATATAGAAAACCAAACAGCGCTGCATTACCACGCCTGGCAGACCGAGTGGCAAAAAGGAACGGAAAGTCTGCGGATATGGTATGCGAAGCAGCTTTGCAGTCGGGCGTTGGAATTGCAGCAAATGACCAAAATATTGACGGCAGATGCCTTTTTCTCCAAAAAGCCTTTTGTAGATATGGTTTGCGCTGCCGGATTTACCTTTGTTAGTCGCTTACAACACAATAGCTACCTGCGCTATGCTTATACAGGCGAACAAAAACCGGGTAGGGGGCGGCGCAAAGCGTATGGCGGGAAAATTGACCTCAGCAACCTTGATACAGCACATTTTACCCTCCTTAGAAAGGATGTGGCAGACATTAAAACGCAATATATCAATGAATTACTACTTGCCGCTTAGAATTTTACCGAACTATTGGCAATACGGTTGTCAGAAAAATTTCAGTAAATCACCCGTTTCCATCATCTTACCCAACCCCATCTGTATTTTAATGGAAGGGTAGGGGAGAAGGAACAATTAAATATAAATACTATGAAATCAACTCTTTCTATTCTTATGTTTATAGTTGGTAATCTTGCATGTATCAATAGTACATCAGCCCCAAACCCCAATGTATTACTTGCCGGTTGTTGTACTTCCGCCGGCAAATGTGACGGCACTGAAAAAGAAATTCCACAATTGGTAAGAGGCGAATAAACAAAGCGTTTTTATAACATAAAAAACGGGAAAAAAGTATATGCCACATTTTACGGTTGTCTTATTAACGGCAAGCCCCAAGGTTACGGTTATCTGTTGTATGAAAATGGCGATTGGTTTAAAGGCACTTATTCTAACGGAGAAAGATGCGGCACCGGTATTTCTTTTTACGCATCTTCCAATACAAAGAAAATCCGAGTATATCCGCCATGTCAGTAACCGGTAAATGAGTGTGTAGTTTTCTTGCACTTCATTTGTCTTATAATTAACATTATGTGTTATTCCAAAATATCTAACATAGTAATTACTCGATTAAGTACGTTTTATAATATTGTAACTACTGGTTACTTTTCGGTTTTAAACTGTGCAAGCTTTTTGAGGTTTTCAACTGTTTGTTGGTTGCGAATTGCAACCTCGGCATCCAGCACGTAAATTCTGAAATTTTGCTGCTTTCCACTGGGGGCATATAGGGTGCCTTTCCAGTTTTCGGCAATAAACTTGTGCTGATTTTCATCAGACAGGTCCAAGTCTTCCAACTGGTAGTAACGCTCGATGAAAGCCCGTTTAAGAGCAGTTTTGTCAAGTTGCTGCTGTTTGTCTTTTAGTAACTCTTCATACCGTTGCTTTACATCCTGCGCATTTT
>NBMY01000109.1 GCA_002212985.1 Sphingobacteriales bacterium TSM_CSS | reverse complement strand
AATTGGGTAAAGTTACCACATTTTTCCACTTTCTACCACTTTTTACCACAAAAATAAAAAAAAATTGATGATAAAAAGCAAAAACTGTTTTTTTGTGTGGTGTTACAATAGCGGCAATGCGTTTGGTTAAAATTATTGGCGGGGTTAAAGCGGCTTTTTACTAACTTTGCAACAGTTTTTACCCCTGTTCATGGTTTGCTGCCGAGGCAGCGCCGCCTAAATATCTTTTTGTCATGAAAAACAAACTGCACGAAGTACACAACATGCGCCTCAACTACGAGGCGGGTAAATTGGGCAGGCAAACGGTAAGGCAAAACCCGTTTGAGCAATTTGAACATTGGTTTGAAGCCGTTATGAGCGCCGGTTTTGCCGAACCCAATGCCATGTTTTTGGCTACTGCCACACCCAATGGTAAACCATCGGTTCGCACGGTATTGCTGAAGGGTTTTTCACAAAATGGATTTACCTTTTTTACCAATTATCACAGCCGCAAAGGGCAGGAAATTGCCGCCAACCCTCATGCCGCCCTGCTTTTTTACTGGGATAAACTGCAACAACAGGTGCGCATTGAGGGAAACATTGTAAAACTGCCCGATACCGAATCGGACGCCTATTTTAACTCGCGCCCCGAAGGCAGCCGTATTGGCGCATTAGCCTCACCGCAAAGCAGCGTTATTGCCTCGCGCAAAGAATTAGACGATAAAGTAACCCAACTCATGGAAGAATTTAGCGCCAACCCGCACGCCCTTAAACGGCCCGAACACTGGGGCGGCTACCTGTTGCAGCCATTGGTTTTTGAGTTTTGGCAAGGCCGAAGCAACCGCCTGCACGACCGCATAAGGTACACTCTTCAGACATCGGGCAACTGGCTTATTGAGCGGCTTGCGCCATAAAATAGCCAGCCCGCATCAAGCCGTTATAGCATTACCTAAAAAACAATTAACCTTCATAACTCAATGAAAAACATTTTGGTATTGGGAGCAGGTAAGTCTGCCACCGATTTAATTGCTTACCTGCTGCAATATGCACCACAATACGACTGGTTTGTTACCGTAGGCGATTACGACTTGCAAACCGCGCTTGTAAAGGTGAATAACCACCCACGCGGCAGGGCTGTTTTTTTTGATGTGCATGATGCCGATGCCCGCGCCAACTATATTTTTACGGCCGATATTGTGGCTTCGGTATTGCCGGCTGCCTTTCATATTCTGGTGGCGCACGATTGCCTTCGGTTTGGTAAACACCTCATTACCCCGTCTTATGTATCGGCTCAGGAGCGCGCCTTGGATGCCGATTTTAAAAACGCCGGGCTGTTGTTTATGGGCGAAATTGGACTTGACCCGGGCATTGACCACATGAGCCTGATGAAAATGATACACCACCTGCGCAGCCAAAACGCTCAAATTACCGAAGTGCGCTCTTACTGCGGCGCTCTTATAGCTCCAGAATCCGACAACAACCCGTGGCACTATAAATTTACATGGGCGCCCATGAATGTAGTGCTGGCAGGTCAAGGCGGCACCGCCCAATACCTGCAAAATGGCAGCCCCCGCTATATACCTTATAACCGCCTTTTTGCCCGGCACGAGGTTTATGAAGTGCCCGGCTATGGCACTTTTGAAGCCTATGCCAACCGCGACTCTATACCGTACCGGCAAACTTACCAAATTGAAGATGTGCCTACCCTGCTGCGCGGAACCCTTAGAAAAGGCGGCTTTTGCAACGCCTGGCAAGCCTTGGTTACCCTTGGACTTACCGATAACCAACTTCAGCTAACCAACCCCGCCGCCTTAACCTATGCCGGCTTAACCGAAGCATTTCTGCCGGCCGATTCTACTGCTTCGGGGTCTTTGCCCGAAAGAACAGCCAACTTCCTCGGCATTCACCCCCAATCGGAAATTATGTACCGGCTCAACTGGCTGGGGCTGTTTTCCGATGTTCCGCTAAAAAATAACCCTCAAACCCCCGCACAAGCCTTGCTGCACCTGCTTTCGGAAAAATGGAAACTGGAACCCGATGATAAAGACATGATTGTAATGCTGCACAAGGTAAACTACCAACTGCATGGCGCCCACCGCGCCCATACCTCTGTAATGGTAATAACCGGTGCCGATGCCGACAATACCGCCATTGCCGCCACCGTAGGCCTGCCTATGGCCATCATGACCAAACTGGCACTTACCCATGCCATACAACTTACCGGCGTACATATACCGGTAATGCCACAGGTGTATGAACCCATTTTAACCGAACTGCAAAACTACGGCATTCATTTCACCAACACCGATGAAGCCTTGTAAAACTCACCCCCTCCTCTCCTGCCCCAAATACCCTATACCACAGTAACTATGTACACAGCACAAGAAAGCCGACAAATTGAACAACAAACCGCTCGCCTGCTGCAAACCAAACGCAGCCAACTGCATAACTTAAACCCCATGCAAACCGCCTTGCTGGCCGAAGAACTGCGAACGGTAATTAACTACTACGACTGGCAGTACTATGTACAGGCAACACAGGTTATACCCGATGTGGACTATGACTACCTTTTTGACCTGCTGAAAACCATAGAGCAGCAACACCCCGAACTGCAAACCCCCGAATCGCCCACACAACGCGTAGCACGCGGGTTAAGTACCGAATTTGCCACCGTTACACACCTGGTACCTATGCTCTCTTTAGACAAAGCCTACTCAGAAGCAGACCTGCTGAACTGGGACACCGCCGTAAAAAAACTAACCGAACGCGAGCAGGTAGAATACTCGGTAGAGCCAAAATTTGACGGCTCCAGCATTGCCATGGTGTATGAAAACGACCTGCTGGTGCGCGGCGCCACCCGCGGCAACGGCACCGATGGCGAAGACATTACCAACAACCTGAAAACCATACCCACCATACCGCTAAAAGCCGCTTTTGCAACAAAAGGCATTTACCGCGCCGAAGTGCGGGGCGAAGTGGTTATTGATAAACTTAAGTTTGAACAAATAAACCAAATGCGCGCAAAAAAGGGCGAAGCTCTGCTCTCTAACCCCCGAAACTCGGCCGCCGGCGGGCTGCGCCTGAAAGATGCCTCCAAAGTGGGCGAGCGCAAACTGGAAGCCTTTGTTTTTCAACTGGGTATAGCCTTTGATGCCAATGGCAACGATATAACCATACCCCTGCTGCAAAAACATACCAACGGCATGAGCATTATGTACGACCTTGGCTTTAAAACACCTCTTAAAACCCGTGACGAAAGCGTGCATATTTGCGCCAATATTGAAGAGGTTATTGCCTACTGTAACCATTGGAAAGAACACCGCAAAGATTTTCCTTACGAAATTGACGGGCTGGTGGTAAAAGTAAACGACCTGCAACTGCAAGACCGCTGCGGGGCAACATCACACCACCCCCGATGGGCAATTGCCTATAAATTTGATGCCCGGCAAGCCATTACCATTGTGGAGCGGGTTGAGTTTCAGGTAGGGCGCACCGGCGCCATTACCCCGGTAGCCAAACTGCAAACGGTCAACCTGTCGGGAGCCAATATTTCCAATGCATCGCTCCATAATCAGGATTTTATATCTGAAAAAGACATTCGTATTGGCGATAAGGTAGTGCTGGAACGTGCCGGCGATGTAATTCCGTATATTGTGGAAGTAGTAATTGATGAAAGAACCGGCGCCGAGCAGCCTGTTGTTTTTCCTGAAAACTGCCCCTCCTGCGGCAGCAGGCTGGTAAAACCCGATGGTGAAAGTGTTTGGCGCTGCATTAACGCCGATTGCCCCGCACAGGTAGAGGAACGCATTATTCATTATGCCTCAAAAGATGCTATGGATATAAGGGGGCTTGGCGTAGAAATTATACGGCGGTTTTTTCAATTGGGCTGGCTGCGCACCATAGAAGACATTTACCGCCTTAACTACGAAGAAATTGCGCGCCTCGACGGCTGGGGGCAAAAATCGGCCGATAACCTGAAGGCAAGTATTGAGGCATCGAAAAACCGCCCGCTGCAACAACTCATCATAGGGTTGGGTATTCGCGATGTTGGCAATGCCACGGCTCAAACACTGGCAAAAGCCGTTACCTCTGTATTTGATCTGCCTAATTATACCCTTGAACAACTTACCCAACTGCCCGATATTGGCCCCAAAGTTGCCGAAAACATAGTCGGCTTTTTTGCCGAACCCCAAAACCTGCAACTCATAACCGCCTTGCAGCAGTTGGGGGTAAATACCCAAAAAACCGAAGCCGATATGCCGGCAGAAGGCGGCATTTTTAGCGGTAAAACCTTTTTGTTCACCGGCTCGCTGCAACGGCTGAAGCGCAACGAAGCCGAAAAAATAGTAGAAAAAAACGGCGGCAGCATTTTAAGTTCGGTAAGCAAAAACCTGAATTACCTGATTGTGGGCGCAGAACCCGGCTCCAAATTAGACAAAGCCCGAAAAATTGCCGCCATTCAAATTTTAACAGAAGAGGAGTTTTTTGAATTACTCCAAAACAACGGTTAGCCGCCGCCTTTTCCAAACCGCATCATTGCAACAACTTGCTGAATGTTGTTTCAGGATTCATCAATGATCCTGTGTACTTCTGCTTCCGATAACCCGGTTAAATTGGCAAGCGTTTTCACATCAACCCCTGCCGCAATACCATTCTTTATTACAGCCCGTAATCCTTCCAATTTGCCTTCCAATTTACCTTCCAGCCTGCCTTCTTCAAAAGCCGTGTCCAATGAGTTTTTAAGGTCGCGGTAGTACTTTAGGCTGTCTTCATAAGATAACAACTCCTCCCTGCTCAACTTTGCCACTTCGGCTACCTCAAACAACCGCTCAAATATGCGCTCCCGCAAACGGTCGGGAATGCGCTCCAACCGGTTCAAATTCTTCAAGACAAACAGCCATTTTTCAAACCGCGTTTCCAACTCTTCTGCTCCTTTTTCAAATTTGGGCATCTCCAAATAGATAAACGTCAGTTTGTCGTAAAATACCTTGCATGTTTCTATATCCGTCAGCTTAACATCGTAACGGTATTTTTGCCGTTCTGCTTTGTCCTCGTCAAATACAAAATCCAATATGGCTACCGTATATACCGATTTTAGCTCATAGTTCCAGTCAGCCCGTTTTGCCTGCTCCTGAATAGGAAAAGTAGCATAATATAAAGTTCGGTCCTTAAAAAATTGTTGCTTCGATTTCTGCAATTCTACAATGAACTTCTCTCCCCTTTCATTCTCGCAATAAAGATCAAATATGGCTTTGCGGTCTGCATCGGCTGCACCAAGGTGTTCGTTTTTAAGATAGGTAAGGTCTTTTATCACCCCTTCCTGTTCGCGCAACAACTCATTCAGGAAATCAAGAAGCAAGTCTTTGTTCGGTTCTTCCCCAAACAACTTCTTGAACCCAAAATCGGTAAATGGATTGACGTATTTTTCTCTGAATTCGCTCATTTTCTATTAATTACCTCACAAAGATACCCTTTTTCTTATAACAAACATTATTGCGGCAAGCCGTTACAATTGCAACAGGCGTAAAAATAAACCCTGTTTCTGTTAACAGACATACACAATGTAAAAGGTATAACTTGGGTAAGGCGGATATTTGCAAGACAAGGCACGTTATAATCAAAAAAAAACAGTAACTTTGTGTGTTGGTTATCTACAGTACAATAAAGCAAAACCCTCTGTTTCATGTCTTCCCGCAACCACAATGAACAAACGCTGAAAGAAGCGCTGCGCGAGTTTTTTACCCTTTTTCAGCTTAATACCAAAATGAACAACGCCCGCGTGCAAACCTGCTGGGAAGAGGTAATGGGCAAAACCATTGCGCACCAAACAGGCAATTTACAGGTAAAAAATGGTGTTTTATATCTTAGCATAACCTCTGCACCGCTGAAACAGGAACTGTATTTCAACCGCGAAAAAATAGTACAACGCCTTAACGAGCGCATAGGGGAAGAACACATTAAAGAAGTTGTTTTCAGATAGCGCGGGTAATGGCAAGGGCAATACTACCGGCAACAACCAACTGCTGTTTAAATAGGCGGCATAGCAGATAAAAACCCCGGGGCGAATAATAACCATACGGTTTACCTCGTTTTTCAAACCTGTCAAATTTAAATTAAACACCAAAAATAGTACATGTTTAAGACATATACGCTGCTCTTCCTAACGCTGTTGTCTGTTTTTGGCATATGCGCCGGAAATATTGCTTTTGCCCAGGATTTTAATTACTACGGCGCTGAAGATACCTCCCTTCTACAGCCAAGCAAGCAAAAAAAGCAAAAGAAAAAAAAGAAAGAACCCGTAGCACAGCCTTACGGCGATGAAACCCAGGATGCGGGTGGGGTGCTGCAAAACCCATCGGGATTTGAAATGTACGGAACTGAACCTTCGGCGCCTGTGCAACCCGAAACAGTTACTCCCCCTACGGAACAAAATTTGCCATCGGAAATGCCCGAAAAAAGCGCAAAAAAAACGACAAAAGCCAAAAAAGAGAAAAAAAACAAGGACGGTGCCGCCAGTAACACCGGCGATACCGATGTGATTAACCTTAACTTAGACGTACTGTATCAGGTAAATTTTACCGATACCGTTATTGTGCAGGATAAACGCGTAGAAGCTCCGCAAATTAGCTTTAAAGCGCAGGAAGACGTTAAATATTATTACAATCAGGCAGTTATGAAGGTTAACAACAATGATTACGAAGCTGCCATTGAATTGCTGAACAAGTGTATTGCCCGCGATCCGTCCAATAAAGATGTATTGCAAATGCGTGCCAACTGCTATACCGAAATGAAAAAGTTTAAACTTGCCATTAAAGACTACAACAAAGCCATTAAACTCGACTCAAAAGACCCCATTCTTCAATACAACAAAGGCAGCACGCTTATTAAAATGGGTAAATTTGATGACGCCATTGAAACCTTTACGAAGGCGGTTCAATATAAACCCGATTATGTGTATGCCCTGCAAGGCAGAGCTTCGGCCAAAACCCTCAAAGGCGATTACGACAGCGCCATAGAAGATTACAGCCTTGTATTAGACCAAAACCCGCTTTTTATTGCCGCACTCAAAGGCCGTGGGGTAGCAAAAGGCCTGCTGCGCCGTTATGATGATGCCATAAACGATTTTACCGCAGTTATTGAGTTGCAGCCCACCGATGGAATGTCGTATTATTACCGCGGATTAGCCTATATTAGCCTCAATCAACCCTATAAAGGCTGCTCCGATTTTGACCGAGCCTACCAGTTAAATGTGCGCCAGGCTTACTTTGATATTAAAGAATACTGCCGCTAACCAAAGAAGGCTACAAAAACGGTAACCCGATGTGCCAAATTATTTTTTGGTAAACAATCACAATGTTTCCCAAAACCAATATATTGCACGCACAACCAAAAAACCGGCTACTAACCTTCTTTGCCGCATGAACTTTATTCAAAACAAGCTTTCCGCAAGCAGCTACCTGGTGCCCGAAGTGTTTACCCATCTCATTTCGCAGCAAGATTATGAACAACTCATCAACATTTCGGTACAATATTTTAATGGAAAACACATGCTCATTCATGCCATAGAAAATGGCATTATAAAGGCCTCTCTGGAAAAAAAAGGAGAAGAAGTGCAGTTTGGCCTCGATAACTTAGTAAGAAAGGTCATCAGAGCCGAAAAAGAGCAATGGGCAACTATTATAAACGACCATTACAGCAAACTGCAGCAAGACCATAAGTCGGCCTATACCTACCTGCTTAAAGATATTGAATATGCCAGCCGTTTTCTGAAAGTGCTGGTTAAAGACCGCAATTTTATTAGAGCCGATTTTATGGATAAACTGGTGCACCGCATTGATTTTCCCGAAACCTGCACCATGCTTATACTGGATTTTGAAGAACAGTTCCGGTTTTTAATGTGGGATGAAATACAAGAATGGGAAACACCGGTTAAAGAACTCTTTACCATTGCCCTGCAAAATATTGCCCGCGAAAAGGTATCGGTAGTGAACGGCCATTTTAACGAGCACCCCGTTTTCCTGTTTCTGGACGCCAATTTTGCCGCCTGTTTTGTGCTTGATTTGGAAACCAATGCCCCCAATGTTGTTGGGAATTTTGGCGCATTAGTAACCATACCCACCAAAGGCGCAGCAATGGCTCACCCTATTAACAATTACGGCGTTATGGCAGTTGCTGCCGCCATTGCCCCTATGGTAATGCACTATTACCACGAAAACGAAGGCAACATTACCACTAATTTTTACTGGTACTACCAAAACCGGTTCGAAATGTTTCCGCTTCATTCCGACGAAGATGGCCAGGCAATGTTGAGAATGCCCGAAAAATTAGAGAAAATGATGGGAAACTACCGGTAAACCAACCCACTTTTTGGCAAATGATTAGACGGTTTAACACTGCCAGCATAAAGTCTTGCAAAGGCTAACGGCTATTAATAAACCGAAATTGTATTTGAGCAGCGGCGCTATTGCAAGGCAGCTAATATTTCAATCTGTACTGCATTAATTCGGCTACAGCCATGTGGTAATCGCGCTCTGTTTTAAGAAAATGAAGCAGTGCGTTTTGGTAGTAGCCTGCCGCCCGTAGATTTCTTTTATTTCAAAAAAATGCTCGTTTTGATGGTTCTGCAACTGCAAATCGGTAAAAAAGACCTGTGCCTGAAGTGGAGCAAGGAGGGGGTTTGGCAAGAGCTGAATGCCGCATTGGTAGGCAAAGGGCGCAGTCAAATGGGGAGGCAGTCGTGCCCCGGCGCTGCTGTCATAGACAGTCAAACGGTAAAACTAAGCAGTTGTACGAAAAGTTGGTCATACCAATAGTGTTATTTGCCACAAAGATAAACATCTGTTTTAACCCTGCAACTCATTGTTTGGTTAATACCGGCCTGTGTTCTATTCTGCCTATGCTGCTTGCATGTGGTTATTTGGAGTTTCTTTTTGCCATGCGGGACAATATGTAACATTTTTTTGTAAAAAACCAGACAACCGAATGTTTAGGCTCATTAAATTTGCAAACTAATCCGTATCTTTAAGGAAGTTTTTGCATTTGGTGCGGAAAACAAAGTCTATTCTTTATTGTTATCATATCACACTTTCAAATTTACCTTTTTAACTCTTACGTATGAAACAAGTGTTCCTGCTGCTTGCCTGTTTTTTACTGCTGGCAACTAACTTTTTGTATGCCGGTAACGACCAAAAATACAATATCTCGGCATTTAAAAACGGGGTGCGCATTGACAACCCTGCCCAACAGACAGATTTGCGCCATCAAACTGCCTGGCAACAGTTTTCGCGCCGAAACAACCATTGGTATGCCGAGTTTAACACGCTTACCAAACTGCCCATGCGGGCTGCCGGTGCACCAGTAACGCTTAACTCATCGGGTTCCGACGCCGAATTGGCCATGTACTTTGTCAATTCCGAGCTTAAAGCCTTTAACCTGCCCGCCGCTTCGTTGCAGCTTAACCGTATTAACAGCGGGCATAACCTCAGCTACGTGCAGTTTACCCAATATTACCAGGGGCTGCCCGTTTTGGGCAACGGACTTAGCGTAAGGCTCAATGCAAACAAACAAGTGGTAGCCTTTACCGCCGATGTGTTTAACAACCTATCGGTGAATACTCAACCCGCCCTTACCCCCGAACAGGTGCTGCAGCTTTCGGTGGCCGATGTGCAGGGCAATTTCCCGCAACAATCCTCTCCCACCCTTAAAGTGCTGCCCGTGCCCACCCCAGCGGGCTATGAATTTAAATTGGTGTACGATTTCACCATTAAAGGCAACATCAGCACACAAACAGAGCCGGTAAATTTTCGCATTTGGATAGATGCCCATAATGGAACCATTTACTACCGCTACAACATGGTGTGCAGCTTTGACGCGGAAGAAGCACAATCGCTCTATGCTCTTAACGGACAAGTAACGCCTAACCCCAATTTTGCCCAGCAAGCCGCTACCATACCCAACATGCGCATTCGGGTAGGAAGTACCGACTTCTATACCGATGCCGACGGCCACCTCGACTATGCTTTTCCGCCCGGCATTCCTACCACGGCAAGCGGCACGGCTTATCTCGACGGACCCTACTGCCGTGTATATAACGGTGCAACAGGTACTACCACCCCTTCATTTCCGGTGAGCATTGTGCCGGGCGGCTCGGAAATTAATGTGCCAACCTCTATTACCGCTTCCCAAATTTCGGGCTTTTACTATGTGGTAAAACAGCACCAGTTTATGAAAAGCTGGATTCCCAGCCTCACCACCATGGATTTCCCCATGATTACCCGCGTTGACCGCAACGACGGCAACTGCAACGCTTTTTACGACGGCGGCGTTAACTTTTATGCCCAGGGCGGCGGCTGTTTTTCTACCTCTCTGTTCTCTGATATTATTTTTCACGAATACGGACATGGCATTAACGATTATTTTTACGACTATAAAGGCGGCGTTTTTAACAACGGCTCTTTGGGCGAAGGTTATGCCGATGTTTGGGCTTTTGCACATACCGAAAACCCCATACTTTCGCAAGGCTTTAACATGGGCGCTATTAACTCATCTATTCGCCGGTACGACCAAAACCCTAAAGTTTACCCGCAAGACCTTACCGGAGAAGTGCATGACAACGGCGAAATTATTGCCGGCGCATGGTGGGATTTGGGCGCACAAATTGGCCTTACCAACATGTTTACCATCTTCATAAACTCGCACGATGGCGTGCCCATGCGCCCCGACGGACAGGAAGGAACCCTCTACAGCGATATTTTGTTTGAAGCCCTTATTGCCGATGACGACAACGGTAGCCTGTCTGACGGAACGCCCAACAGCATTGCCATTATTGACAACTTTGCCCTGCATGGCATTTATCTGCAAATTGCCGGCGACATAGTGCATACCGAATACCCGGTTATTGCCCCTACCGATTTGGCATTGATTAACTTTACCCTTGCCATAGATTTTAACTACCTGCCTTTTGTTGAAGGTGTTGGCCTTTGGTACCGCACAGACCGCACACAACCCTACACCTATACCAATGCCGTAGCCTTATCGGGTGGCAGCACCTATACGGGTTTTATTCCGTTTCTTGCCGCCGGTACCGTTGTTGACTACTATATGGAACTGGAAGACAACGTAGGAGGAGTACCACTCTCTGAACCCTACCTTGCCAACCGCGTCAGCAACCCCAATATACCGTTCCAAATGCTGGTAGGATACGAAACACTTACCGAAGACCACCTTTACGGAACTGCCACCAACTGGACATTGGGCGCTCCCGACGACGATGCCTCTACCGGCTTTTGGGCAATTGGCTCACCCAACGAATCTTATGTGGATGATGATAGCATGGTGCAAACCGGCGCCGATAATACACCCGATGGCAATAACTACTGCGCCTTTACCGGCAACGGCTCTGTAGGGGGCGCCGCCGGCGAAAACGACGTGGACGATGGTAAAACCACTCTTACCACCAAACCCTTTAACTTGATGCAGTACGACAATCCGGCTTTTTCATTCTACCGGTGGTATTCAAACGACCAGGGCGCCAACCCGGGCAACGACAACTGGGAAGTGTTTATTTCCAACAACGGCGGCACAACTTGGGTGCCGGTAGAAAATACCAACGTGGCCGACCATAGCTGGCGACTGTTTGCTCTGCGCGTGTTGGACTATGTAGAGCTTACGCCCGATGTGCGCCTGCGGTTTATTGCATCGGACAACCTCATACCCGAACTGGACTACGAAGGCGGAAGCCTTGTTGAAGCAGCCGTTGACGACCTTGTTTTGTATGAACAAGCCGAAACCCAAACCGGTATAAACAACCCGATGTTAACCAACGCTTTGCAAGTGTACCCCAACCCGGCCCAGGATTACTTTATGGTGCAACTGCCGCAAAACGGCAATGCTGCCGTAACCATGTTTAATGCTTTGGGGCAACAGGTATATGCGGCAAATAACCAAAACGGCAGCCAAACCCTGCGCATTAATACCGCCGGTATGGCACAGGGTGTTTACCTGTTGCAGGTAACACAAAACAGCCAAACCCTTCAACAAAAAATAGTGGTAGGCAGGTAAAACAAAAAAAATGCACCTTTGCCTTAACTAAACAAAACCGCAGAAATGATTTTTTTCTGCGGTTTTGCTTTTTAAAAGTAACGTCAATTACAGCGCTTGCCGGCAAATTGCTACTTTTGCATTTTACCCACCATTAAACAAACAATAAAATGAATTTATCGGGCAATAAAATATTAATTACCGGCGGCGCCACCGGCATAGGCCTTGGCCTTGCCGAAAGATTTTTACTGGAAAACAACACCGTAATTATTTGCGGCAGGCGCGAAGATAAACTAAACGAAGCAAAAGCCCGTTTTCCTGCCCTGATGACCAAAGTTTGCGACCTGGCCGCCGAAACAGACCGAACAGAACTTTATGAATGGGTTAGCGCCCACCACCCCGATTTAAATGTACTGGTAAACAACGCGGGCATTCAAAACTGGATGTCGGTTGGTGATGAAAATTTTTACCCCAAAGCTACCGCCGAAATAACCACAAACATAGTAGCGCCGTTGCACCTTACCAACTTATTTTTGCAACTATCGGGGTTAACCGCCATTATTAACGTAACATCGGGACTTGCGTTTCTGGCATTTTCAAAAGTGCCGGTTTATTGTGCCACCAAATCGTTTCTGCACTCTTTTACCCTGTCGCTGCGGCATTTGCTGCAAGATAAAAACATAGAAGTAATAGAAATGATACCGCCCGCCCTTAATACCGACCTTGGCGGAAAAGGTTTGCATGACTCTGCGCCGCCGGTTGCCGATTTTGTAAAAGCCGTATTTCTGCAATTGCAGGAAGGTAAAAACGAATTGACCTTTGGCTTTAGCGATACCGTTTCAAAAGCAACTCCCGAAGAAATAAAAGTCATTTTTAACCGCATGAACCCCTCTTAACAGCCGTTAAGCCAATGTAACCACAACCGCCATATAAGCCCCGAATAATAACGGGTTACTCTGCCACCTTTTGCAAGTATGCCTGCCAGCCGGCCTCTTTGTATAAAACGGCTGCCTGCTCTGGGTTGGGATTTTGGTAAATGCCGCGGCCTACAATTATAAAATCGGCACCGCGCTGTATAAGTGCATTTCGGGGGCTGTTGTAGGTTTGTCCTTTGCTGTCGCCTTTGGCGGCCAAGTGAACACCGGGGGTAAATTGCAGCAAACCGGCATCGGTGCTCATGGGTTGCTGCGCCACAAAGCCAATGACCAAATCTTTGTTGGCTTCGCCAATTTTGGTAGCCTTCTGTATATAATTTTCATCGGTAAGCGTATCGGCGGTTGACATTTGTGCAATAATAACCAATCCTTTATCTTCCATTAAACCGGTTTCTTTTAGGGCTACAATGCTGCTGGCGCCTGCAATTACATGCACAGTCAGCACATCGGCCCAATGGGGCAGGTTAAACATGCCCGATGTAAACTGTTTTTGTACGGTATTGCCAATATCGGCAAATTTGCGGTCTTCAAACAACAGGAAATTGTGTTCCTGCGCCAGTTTTTTGAGTTGGGCAATGGTATCGGGGGTAAAATCGGGCAAAATATCGGCATGGGTTTTAAGCATACAAATATGCGGCCCGGTAAGTTGGGCAATCTGCAACAATTCGGCGGCGGTGTCCACATCGGCCGATAAAATGAGGTTGCTTTGTTTTTGCTGGGCTATTTGCAACAGACGTTTGCTTACCGGGTGTTGGCTTACCTCCATTCTTTGGGAGTAGGTGAGCGCTTTTCGGGGAAGGTCTTTTTTTTGCGGCAAGTCGGTACTAACGTTATTTTTAACAAAATTGAGCGAACTTTCGTAAGCAATGCGGTCAATTTTACCTGCCTGCAGCAACACGTCAAAAATTTCCTGTATGGTAAACAGGGTGTGCACAGTGTAGCCCATGCGCGCCAGAATATCGGTACCGCCTTGTTTGCGGTCAACAATGGCAATGGCGTGCTGCACCACCAAACCTTCGTTTTCAAGGGCTTCTATGGTTTCCAGAATGCTGGTGCCGCTGGTAACAATATCTTCTACCACCACACAGGTGGCGCCGGAGGTAAAATCGCCCTCTACCAATTTTTTGGTTCCGTGTTCTTTGCGGTCTTTGCGCTTTACCACCAACGGGGCATCGTGGGTAATGGCCACACCCGTGGCAAAAGACAACGCCGCATAAGGCACGCCGCAAAGGTAATCGAAAGCAATATCTTCGAGCAGGTGCGACAACTTGGCGCATACTGCCCGCATGAGGCTGGGATACGATACAATTTTGCGAAAATCGAGGTAAAAAGGCGACATAATGCCGGTGCGCAACTGGAACTCGCCAAACTGCACGGCGTTAATTTCGAAAAGACGTAAAATAAGGTTTCGGTTGTTCATTGCGGTACTTGCCTTGGTTTGCCTGCAAAAGTAGTAAAAATTGGGTAAAGTTGGGTGTGGCCGGGTTACGGAAATGCGGTTATACGCAATGTAAGGCAGTGTTTTTTACTTTTAGAGGTCAAAAACCTTTATGGCATTTTGAAAGAGAAATTTATTGGCAACATGCTCATTTAACCCCAATTCATCCAGGTTTTCCAAACATTTTTGGGGTGTAATCATCGGGTAATTTGTTCCAAACATTACTTTGTCCTGTCCATGGGTTTTCATGTATGCCACCAACTCAATTGGGTATCTTTTTGCCGTATATGCCGAAGTGTCAATATACACATTGGGGTGTTTTGTGGCCACTGCTATCATTTCTGTTGTCCACGGATAGCCAATATGCCCTCAAACTATTTTAAGGTTGGGAAAGTCTATTGCAATTTGGTCTATATAGGGAATAGGTCTTCCTACCTCCGATGGCATTAAAGGCCCCGTATGTCCTACCTGCAAACATATGGGCACTTCAAGTGCTGCACATTCAACATACAATGGGTAGTAGTAGGGGTTTGTTGGAGGTAAATTCCAATGCCATTGCACAATTCTTAACCCCTTAAAACCATAGTTTTTTACCCAATTTCTCAATTCCTTAACCGCCTGCACCGGCTTATGCAACGGAACAGATGCAATGCCCGCCAAACGGTTGGGATATTGGTTAACAAAATCTGCCACATCTGCATTGGCTATTAACTCGCCTTCATGATTTTGCCAACTGCAAATAAGCCCTTTTTCTATACCAGCCTCATCCATAGCGGCAATGGTTTGTGCTAACAATGGCGGTTCTGTTTCTTTTCCTACTTCCTCTTTGTTCCACCGCCTTAAAGATGAAAACATGGGGTGGTTTATGAATTTTTTTGTAGGATGCTGCATCCAAACGTCTATTATGCGTTTTTCGCTCATGGCTTGCTGTGGGGGAGGTTGGTTAATGTATGCTGCTATGGCTTAAGATTGGGTTTTCTGACTGCTATAACAGGACAAAGGTAGGGTTTTATTTTTGTTTGGGGTGTAAATGGGTGCATGGACGCTGTGCCGCCCTGCGTTGGTTTTGAGCGTTGGCGTTGGGCAGCATAGCCAACCATGCTTTGTTCGATGAATTTTATTTATTTATCCTTCCGAAGTTTCTTTACTTCCGCCAAGTCCAACCCTGTCGCATGGGCAATTTGCTCGTCTGGGAAATTCATTTTAATAAGGTTTACTGCTATTTCAGTATTCCTTTTCTTTTCGGTTTTTATTCTTTCATCTTCTCGAAACTCATCCTCAATTTTCTTTGCTGCCTCTTCTGCTTCAATTTTCAAAGTCTCGGCATAACTCGCCTCGTCGTGCAGACGCTCCAAAAACTTGTCATACTTTTTCCTTTCGGGTTCGGGCAAGTTCATCACGTTCAGTTTTTCCCGAACTTCTTGCATACCTTTTGCTCCAAATTCATCTAACACCTCGCTATTCTTGAAAAAGTATATCCACTCATCCAGCGTATCTTTCACGATGTCGTTGAATTTGGTAGTCCGTATCAAATAATATTCAGGATAGGCTTGGTGGACAGTCGGCTTGCCGAGCAACTTTTTCTGTGCAGTCGTTAGTTGCAGTTCCGTTTTCGTGTGCAAGCCTTTGAACTTGGTCTGACCGACATAAACGTAATCTTCGCCTTTGCCCAAGTCAAAATACACAATGCTCACGGCAATGACCTTTTTTATCTCACCGTATTTTGCTCCGACGGGCAAATATTCCGTGATGGCTTTCGACGTGGCAAAAAGCATCCGCATCAGGTAATCCAGTTCCCTCGTGTTCTGGATTTCAATGATGATGTGTTCGCCTTTCGAGTTTTCGGCGAACAGGTCAACACGGTTGAACTTATCGTCTTCCTCCTCTTGGTTGCTCTCGCTCTCCAAAAGTCCTTCGATTTTCATGTCTTCGCCCAAAAGTTCGGCAAGGAAGCCTTCAAGGATGCCGAAGTTCTTCTTGTCTCGCAGCATTTTCTTGGCTGCCCAGTCAAAACGGATATGCTTTTTTGCCATTTTGCAAATTTTGAAACAAAATTAAGCATTTTTTGCGGCATCGGCACAATTATTATACCGAATGATGGCTTCGATAGCCGGGGACTACCGCCTGCACGGTGGCAAATGAGCGTTGGTAAAACTGCAGTTTCCTGTAAAATTTGATTTTATGGGTAAGGGAACTTATGCCCACCGACAAACAAAATCTGCCACATCTGCATTGGCTATTAACTCGCCTTCCTGATTTTGCCAACTGCAAATCAGCCCTTTTTCTATGCCGGCCTCGTCCATGGCAGCAATGGTTTCGGCTAACAATGGGGGTTCTGTTTCTTTTCCTACTTCTTCTTTGTTCCACCGCCTTAAAGATGAAAACATGGGGTGGTTTATGAATTTTTTTGTGGGGTGCTGCATCCAAACGTCTATTATGCATTTTTCGCTCATGGCTTGCCGTAGGGGAGGTTGGTTAATGTATGCTGCTATGGCTTAAGATTGGGTTTTCTAACTGCTATAACAGGACAAAGGTAGGGTTTTATTTTTGTTTGGGGTGTAAATTGGTGGCAGCTACCGAAAGGTGGCGGCATACTTTGGTAAATGCGAATATATATTGCCGGCTCCAATTTACCAAATTCCATTTCAACTTTAGGAAAGGTTTTAAGGAGGAATGAATATTGGCAGGCGCTTTATTTAAGAAACCACAATTTGAGTTTATGCGCTATTTATAACTTTTTTTATCTTTTTGCAAAAAAATAAACCTTTAATATACCTTTTATGTTTTATTTGCGTTTACAGATAAAGCAATTTAATTTTTTAACCTTTAAAAACTATTGTATGCCTTACCAAAACATTGCCGCAAAACTAACCGATGCCGAACTGCTAACCATTACCACCGCCTTGGCCGATATTGCCAATGTATTAAAAGACAAAGTGGTAAACCTTACCCCCGAAGAGCGCAGCCGACTGTATAAAATGCGCAACAACCGCTACAGCCTTGCAGAACGAAGCCTTACCCACGCCAAAAACAACCCGCACCTAACCCCGCCTTACCTTAGCCTAACCGGCGCCGAACTTGATTTTACCTTCTACAAACAACTTGCTTCTTTTATTGGCATTATTAACAGCCTTGCCGAAACCGTTGCCGATACCCAAATGGCGCTTGGCTCCGAAATTTTGCAGTTTTGCCTGCCTTTTTACAACAGCGTAAAAATGGCCGCACAACAAAATGTGCCCGGCTCTACCAGCATTTACGAAGACCTGAATACCTTTTTTGACCTGCCCCCGCGCCCCGAAGAGGATACCGAAACCCCCTAAACCCACACCCCGTTATTTGTCAACCAAAAAGCCGCCCTTTGTGTATAAGAGGCGGCTTTTTTTGTGGGGAGGCGGTAAATAATTGTTGTACGGTTTGGGTTTCGTCGTTTTGGGTTGCCGGTAACGGTTTTTGGCATTGCACTCATGCGGGATTTCAGGGCAGAAAACTGTCAACCCGGCACTAAAGTTAAAGTGAAAAACTGCACTTGAATTTAAGCACTTGACCCCGCATGATGCAAAACCGCTATTACAACTGGCGTTCTTGTCCGTGTCTGTAAACCATTGTCATTGTTGAGTTTCACTGTCTTTTTAGTGTCGGTCTGCGTGTCGGGTGTTTTAATTTTTTTGAAGGGCAGGAAAAAATATTTTGAAATTCTTTTCGGAGTAGGGCAGGCATACTCTTTTGCAAGCTATGGCTTGTGCGTTGATTTGTGAGGCTTGCAAATGTGTGTAACTGGTGCATGGCTATAGCTTATAAATATTATTATATACCACACCCTTAAAACTGTTAGTCTTGCTTACCTGGTCATGGGGGATTAGGACATACTTCCATTGTTTGCCGCCAAATTCTGCTGTGTATTCGGTGGCGTAGTTGCAGTATTTTAGGGCTGCTTGGGCTTTTGTTTGTACTTCGTTGCTTGGTATTTCATCTGCTCGTTTGGTTTCTACAAGGTAAATGCAATCTGCTGTTTCTACTACAAAGTCGGGTTCGTAAATTTTACTATTGTGATGCCAATAGATACGGAATTGGTTAGGTGCTGGTCTTAGCCATTTCATCACTTCCCTATCGTTTTCTAATATCATGGCAAGGGTTTGTTCTGTTCTGCTATCAAACTTGTATTCAAAGTGGCAAGATTTTTCAAAACCTATGAAAACGTATTTGGGTACTTGTACCGCAGGGAAACTATCATCTCGATAATCTTTTCGTCCTTCGTTTTTTAAGGTGGTGAAATTCCAATCTTCAATACGTGTAAATGGCTTTACATTGGGTTTAATGTATTCCGGCTCATGCAGTTTAAAATGTTCCATCATTTGATGATACATTTTATTTGCCATAGCTCCACGCCACTGAAACACTAATGTATTAAGGTCTTCACCCTCTTTTAAGTTTTTCTGTAACTCTGTAATGGCTTGCTTTGCTAATTTGTGCAATAGGTCGGCATTGATATCGTAATCAATCTCAGAAAAGTTTATTAGTTCAGAAATAAGCAGCTTTTCGGGTTTGCCATAATACACCCCTTTTTTAACCTCTATTACATCCATTTTACGGTCTTTGAGGCCAATCCTTACTATTTCCTCATTGAGTTGCTCATAACCAAAATCTGATAGGTTTAAATCGAAATCTTCAAAGCTTGCGGTTACTTCCCCTTGCACTAAGTCCATACGGGGAATTTCTATGATGTTCTTTTTAAAATCAGCAACCAATTTTTCATACATCACTTCTGCTTCTGCCACAATACTTGTTGCAAATAAATTACCCTGCCCTGAATTGAGTTCTTTGTTTACCGCTTCCATTACCTGTGCTCTTACTTCAGGTTTCATTAGGTCATCTACCTTTTTTACCTGTGAGTTGGTATTGAAAAATGGAATTACATTGACCAATACTTTTTTTGCATCAACGATGTTTTGCTGTTTTTGCTTTTGTGCAGGTTCTGCAATTTTATTTACTTCTTCCTGTTCTTTCTGAATGTTTTGTTGAATGGTGTTTTGTACTGTAACAACTTCAACTCTTTGCTTTAGTTGTTCTTCATCTATTTCAATGAATTTGAGTTTGTTTAAAATAGAATTTGGGTCTTGGGCTGCTGCAATGACCGTATCGAAATTATCGTGTGCCACAACGGTTAATTTATCTACTTTCTCATTGCCTGTTCTTTCTCCGCTGAATGGTAAACGCAAACCTCTACCAATAGTTTGTTCTACCAATATGGAAGCATTGGCAGCCCTTAATGGAACGATGGTGTAAAGGTTGGTTACATCCCAACCTTCTTTGAGCATGTTTACATGGATGACAATTTCTATTTCGTTATCCTCTTGCTCTAAGGATATAAACTGCTGCTCTATTAATTCTTCGTTTCGGGTGGTGCTATCAATTTGTAATACTTTATTGGCAAATGCTCCTTCATAAAAATCGTTGGATGAAACAAGGTCATATACTGATTTTGCATGTGTGGTATCACGGCAAACAACCAATATGAAAGGTTTTACCAATCGCTTGCCTGTGTTGAGTGCAAAGAGTTTTAGTTCCTGTTTGGTATCTTCGTGAATACTTACTGCATCTTCTAATTTTATCTTTTCAATTTCTTCTATACTTCTGCCGTTTGGGCTAAAATCTCTACGCTTGGCAATGGTTGGATTTTTTACATACAAACCATCGGTGAGAGCCTGAGCCAAACTGTACTCATATACCACATTTCTGAATTGATTGCCTTTTTCATCTATTGGGGTAGCGGTTAATTCAATACCCAAAATTGGTTGCAATTCGTTGATGGCAACTTTGCTTTTATCAGCATGGTAGCGGTGAGCTTCATCCATTAGAATTACCAAGTCATTTAAGCCACTTAGGTATTCCCAATAGCTTTGCCCTAAATATTCGGATAGTCTTTTAATACGAGGGGCTAAATTTCTTCCTCCTTCAACAACCGGTTTTGTTTCCCTTGCAAATTTGGAAACATTGAAAATGTTGATCCTGATTTCTGTTTCGCTGAATAATGAACTTACCTGATTGTAATTATCACCTGTAATGATTACAGGTTTGTTGTGTACAAAATCGGCAATGCCATTGAATACATATTTGGGATTGCCGCTATTTCCAAAATCTTCTATGAGTTTGTTGTAAATGGTAAGGTTAGGAGCTAACACAAAAAAGTTCTTGATGCCTTTTTCTAAATACAAATAAGCAATGCAAGCACCCATTAAACGGGTTTTACCTACACCTGTTGCAATGCTGAAACAAATGGATGGAAACTCCCTTTCAAAATCTGTACAAGTGGGGTAAAGTGCCTGCACTTTTTCCAGTTCTCTTTGAAGGTCAACTTCTTTGGATAACTCCAACTCAGCTGCAAGCTGAGTTAGTATATCTAAAGCCTCTTGTAAGGGCTTACGAAGTGACAAACGTTGCTTTATATTTTCTGCTATTTGGTTCATATTATCTGCTGCTTACTGGATTAAAAAAGTGAAGATTGTGTATCATCGTCTTTCTGTTTTTTTGCCTTGGATTTCTTTACGGGTTTTGGTGCTTCGCTTTCTTCACCGTCCTCCATATCAAAATCATCATTATCGTGCGGTAGGTTTACAATATTGAAACTGTAATCGTCTTTGCCAAATTCACATCTGCCTAATAACATTTGTGGAATTTTTTTGATGGTGATATTGGTGTGGCGGTTGGCACAACCTTTTGCAAAGCTTTTGCAGCATACCAATAAACTTTCTCCTGGTTGCAGTTCTTCGGCTAACTTATCTAACATGGCAACGGTAACAAATTGAGTAGTGGTGAAAATGAAATCTTTCTCACTGCTCATGCCTTGTTTCCAATAGTTGTTTTCATCGGGTTGGTAACGGAAACCCTCTTGCTTTGCCATTGCTGCTGCTAACATATTGGCATTGTATTGTGGGTTGATAATTTCAGTACCGTATTTGTCTTTTTGAACCAATGAGGGTGCAAGGGTGTAAAATTTAAAACCACCTCCACCTTTCCAATCTACTGCTTCTGAAATACCGCCTTTGTCTTTTCCTGAAACAACTTGTTGCAAACGTGGAAGGCAATGAGTTGTGGCATGTTCTCCTAATTCAATCCCTATCCACCTTCTTTTCATTTTGTGAGCAACTGCTGAGGTTGTTCCACTTCCTAAAAAACTATCAAGTACCCAATCACCTTCATTTGTTGCCAATTGCACTACTCTACTAATTAATCTTTCTGGTTTTGGAGTTGTAAATACATTAATAGAGTTAAATTCTTTGATTTCTCTTTTTGCTTCTTGATTGTCACCCACTTCATCCCTTAACCATAGTGTCATAGGTGTGACTCCATCTTTGACTTCTGAAACAAACCTCTTTATTCTTGGTACATTATTTCCATCCTTTCCAAACCAAATTCTATTATCTTGAATAAACTCCTCCAACCTTTCCTTAGAAAGACGCCAAGAGTAGCCCTTCGGAGGCAAAACTTTTCTACCGTTTGGTGTTGTAATTTCATAAATATTTTTCTCAATAGGCGGACCTACTGATAAATCACCTGATGTCCAAACACCTCTGTGGTCGTTGTCAGGATTTTTATAATTACTCAATTGTGTATCACTTCTAATTAATTTATTTAATTCAAAACCTTGAATATTTTTCGCATAGACAAGAATTATATCATGACTTCTTGATAACGTTTTCTTTAAATTAATTGGTGCAAAAGCTCTTTGCCAAACTACTTCATCCACAAAATTCTGTCTGCCAAAAACCTCATCACAAAGCACTTTTAAATAATGACTTTCATCTGCATCTATGTTTATCCAAATACTGCCATCTTTGTGTAATAGGTTTTTTAATATTTCTAATCGAGGCTTCATTAAGTTTAGCCATTGAGAATGTTCTATACCATCATCATAGTGTTCAAAAGCATTTCCTGTATTGTATGGAGGGTCAACTGAGATACATTTTATTTGCCCTGTGAAATTTTGTTCCAGAGCTTTTAATGCCAAAAGGTTGTCACCATGTATCAGCATGTTTTCACTCTTGGGGTCGCCAAAACTTTTACTTGGGTCTTCTATCAATATACGTGGTTCAAGCTTGGGTTCGTTGCCCTTGCCTATCCATGTGAGTTCTAATTTTTGTAGTTGCTTTGCCATGTTTATATTACTTTCCAGCGTATGGTGAATAAATCCAATTCTGTTGTTTGTTGCTTTAATCTTTGTTCAACTTCATCGAGCAATTTGTCTTTTCGGAGTTCAATATCATCTTCATTCTGATATTGGTTGTAACGTTTCTCTGCCAATTTCTTTTCCAAGTCTTTTATAATCCTTTGTTCTTTAACTTTCTGCTCTAAGTTTAGCAATTTTCGGGCTTCTGTTTTTTTGGTTTTAATCTCCTTATCCAGTTCCTTTATTTCATACTTGATGCTGTTACGTACATCTTCACTCCACTTTTCTAACTTATCAACCTCTTCATCAAAAAAGTTGTGGTTGCGTTTGCGGTTTTCTTCAATGATGCCTATTTGATGTGTATGGTATATTGCTGCACACTTTGTCTTTTCAGCATCAGAGAATGAAAGCTTTGTGCTTACTGCTTTAGCAGGAAGTGAAAACAACCGTTGGCATTGGTCGGGGTCAAGGGTATTGCCTTCATCATCAAAGGCAGCAAACAAAATATGGTCTTCGTTTTCAAAACTGGAAATGGTAATTTGCTTGGCTTGTAACCAACCTTGCTTGCCTACCAAATTTTCGAGAATGAATATTTTTTTATCACTGCCTGAATAATCAAACTGCAATTCTTGAATGTCTAACTTTTCATCTTTACAAATGCTAATTACTTTTTGAGCCAATGGATGCCCAATACGGTAAAGGTTTTCATTTTGATTGATTTCAGCAGTTTCGTGTGCTTCGCCAATATGCTTTTTGCCTACTCTGTATGGTCCTTTATGAATAGTCTCTCCTGCAAATGGATTTTTATTGAGGAAGAAACTATTTTCGGAATGGTTGAATGTGGCATAGGGTTCTAAGAAATATTTGGTTAGCTGCCATAACCAATGCTCAAATTTTGTAAGGTAATCGGTGCTTTGCTGTAAATTGATTTTTAGTTTTTCGTGTACTTCTTCATCAAAGTTTTCCAAAAGCTTTTTTCGAGTAAGGTCAATGCCCTGTTCTATTTCGGGTTCCATTTCCTTCTGTAAAAAATCAAATGCCAATTGGATGGCTTCGGTAGTACGGCAAGTTTGGTAGATTTTTACAATTCGTTTTTCAAAATCAACACCGCTTTCAATTGCCCCTAATACTTCATCACTTGCACCAAACACACCATTGAACAATTGAAATTTTTCATCCAACAATTGATACACTCTTTGGTCGGCAGCATTGGTATTGTTTAGGAAATTAACCACTACCACATCAAACTTTTGTCCGTAACGATGGCAACGGCCAATACGCTGTTCTATGCGTTGTGGGTTCCAGGGCAAGTCATAATTTACTACCAATGAACAGAATTGTAAATTAATGCCCTCTGCTGCTGCTTCGGTGGCAATCATTATGGTTGCAGTATCTCGGAAATAATCAACTAATGCAGCCCTTTTATCTGCCGTTCTTGAACCTGTAATTCTATCTGTACCTTCGTGTGTTTTAAGCCAAGCCTGATATATCTGATTACTCTTAGGGTCGTTGTTGCTGCCATTGAACAATACAATTTCATCTTTGTAGCCTCTTGCCTCTAAAATGTTTTTGAGGTATTCCTGAGTTCGGGTACTCTCTGTAAATATGATGGCTTTTTTGTTTGCACCAAGTTCTTGTAGCTTTTCAAAACCTTTGGTTAATGCTGTAAATAAAACTTCTCCTTTTGAATTGACCTTGATGGATTGTGCTAATTTCTTAAACTCATTTAAAGCATCAATTTCTTGTCTAATTTCTGCTATTTCATCTGCTGTGTAAACCCTTTCTTCCTTACCGTTTGTGCTATCACTATCTTCATCATCATCAATCCACTCGTCTTGTTGTTCTTCAAAAGTTTCGTAATTGGTGGTAAATACTTCATCTACGTTTACAGGCAGTTCGTTTTGTCTTACAATGGTGGCTTCTAATTTATCTGCCAAGCCTTGTAAAGTGCCTGAAATGGCATAAGTAGATGAAGCCAAAAGTTTACGAAGTATCAGGGTCATTAAAGTACGCTGACCGGGAGGTAAGGCATACAAATTAGGACGCTGCAAGTAATCAGAAACTAAATCGTATAACTGCTTTTCATCCTCACGGGGGGTAAACTCCTGCAATATGCAGGATCTGCTTGTGTAATTGATGTATTCTAAAACTTGCCTTCTTAGTGTTCTTTTGCAAATAGGTTCTAATCTGAGTTTGAGGTCGTCAAAACTTTGGTTTTCGGTTACTCTGGTGTATTGTGTTTTGAAACTTTTTAAATCGCCAAAGGCATATTCATCAATAATACTTACCAAACCGTATAACTCTAATAAAGAATTTTGCAATGGCGTAGCTGTTAGCAAAATCTTTGGTGCATGAGCAACTGCCTCTTTTATGGCTTTGGCAATTTTATTGGTTGTTTTGTAAACATTCCGCAAACGGTGAGCTTCATCAATTACAACTAAGTCCCAATCTACTTTGGTTACATAAATGGCTTTACTCTTAATGAACTGATAAGAGCAAATGACAATATTGTCCGTTTGGTTGAATGGGTTGAAATTGGCTTTGGCAATTTCCTGATTGAATGATTTTGTCTCTAAAATTATTGAAGGCAAAAAGAATTTATCTGCAATCTCCTGGTTCCATTGCTTACGCAAGTTTGCAGGTGCTATGATTAAAATTTTGCGTTTGCGTTCTGCCCACTTTTGAGAGATAACAATTCCGGCTTCAATAGTTTTGCCCAATCCAACTTCATCGGCTAACAATGCCCCTTTAGACAATGGCGAATGAAAAGCAAACAATGCAGCATCTACTTGGTGGGGGTTTAAATCCACCTGTGCATCTGCAAGCGAAGCGGTGAACTTCTGCAAACTGTTTGCAGCAAAGCGTTTGGTTAGTTCGTAGGCAAAATATTTAGCGTGGTAGGGTGTTATTCTCATTTGTGCTTGTAGGTTTTAAGTACAAGTTTTAAAGCATCTTCGCCTTCCTTGCTGTTGTTAATAGTATCTGAAATTTTATCTGCAAGCCAAATGGTAATGAGTGGCTCGGCTGGAGTTTGTAGAAATTCTGCTAATTTAACGACTTGCTCACGGCTTGCGTTGCGTTCGCCTCTTTCGAGTTTGCTTACAAATGCAGTGTCCACTTCCAAAAAGGCAGCGGCTTGCCGAAGTAGTAATTTTTTACTCTCTCTTTGTTTTCTTATGGTTTCACCGAAGGTCATCTATTCAACTAATTTTGACTTGTCAATATTTGTCAAATGTACTGAAGATTTTTGGAATATCATTACGTGCGGTGGGTAAATTTTTGCTCTTTATGTGCTAAAATGTGCGGTTGGCATTTTTGTTGTTTTTCTGTCTGTTCTTGTATAGCACTGTCGGTCTGTTAGGGTTGCTTACAACTTAGTTATCTCTGCATTTTTATAGTACTTTCTCGACGTTAAACAGTTTATCGAGTGGGCTTTACCCATTTATTACTCCCTTATTACTTACCTGCGTATAGCGCAAAGCGGTATTACTGTAGTTGCTTGCTCTCTTTGTCGCAAATATATTCTACTTTTACTTTACTTGCAATTTTTTTCAACAATAAATATACCTGCAAGGCAGGGGGTAATTACTGTATTACCCTTTTTACACTGTAGTTTCTTCCTTTGTGCTTTTAGGTTTTCGGTTAGCTTTTCTGCCGGGCAGCATGGGTTGCAGGTCGTCAATAATAGCATTGGTACCCGGTACGTTTTGGGTGGCGGCCATTTTTACCATTTTATAAAACGTTATAGCCGCTACGGTGTTTTCTTGCCGCAGGGCAATTACGGTATCGGTTATTGCCTGTTCCAATACGCGCACCTGCGCCAGCAATGCCTCTAAGCGTTTATACACCTCATGGTCGTTTTGCCATTCGGCAAGCGCCATAAAGGGGGGCATTAAGTGGGGGTTGTTTTGGCAATGGTTAATGGCTTTGCTAAAAAAAGCGGCGGCATTTGGACCAAGTCGCAAATAGCCTGTGCGTTCTTTGGGGGTAAGGTTTACCAAAAACGGCAACTGTGCGCGGCAATCGTTTATTTGTTGCAGGGCAAGCTGCAATTGTACATCTGTAAATACGGGGGTTAAATTGGCATAAGGCATACGGCAGGTTGTTCTATTGTATAAGGTATAAAAAAAGGACAATGTACGGAGTTGATTTTTTAACAAAAACGTTAATTGCTTTAA
>NBMY01000159.1 GCA_002212985.1 Sphingobacteriales bacterium TSM_CSS | reverse complement strand
GTAATAATCGTACCATTGAGGAATTGAAACTTACCACGTCATTACCTCCGAGCGTCGGGTCGGTGTAATAATCGTACCATTGAGGAATTGAAACTTAGTTGGTGCAGCATTGGCGGCAGGTATCGGGTTTAGTAATAATCGTACCATTGAGGAATTGAAACTTATTTTATTTTGTTTTAAGGTTTAAGGATTAGTGTAATAATCGTACCATTGAGGAATTGAAACAGTTTGCACTTTCGGGGCATCGGTAAAACTGTATGTAATAATCGTACCATTGAGGAATTGAAACCGAACAAAACGAGCGAGAGTATCGGCACGCCAACGTAATAATCGTACCATTGAGGAATTGAAACGGGCTTTTGGTTTTTTGGTTTTTGTGCTGCTGGTGGCGTAATAATCGTACCATTGAGGAATTGAAACAATTTGTTTTATAAAGGAACGGATACCGTTTTCGGTAATAATCGTACCATTGAGGAATTGAAACCACTGGGTAAGTGTTGCGTAGGCATCCCAAATTAGTAATAATCGTACCATTGAGGAATTGAAACTTATCTTTTATCAATAAGTCAACACCTGCCGGATAGTAATAATCGTACCATTGAGGAATTGAAACCCGGTGAACCGGTAAGGGTAGCGGTAAAGCAAACCTTGTAATAATCGTACCATTGAGGAATTGAAACTTTGTTTGTGACGGTGTTTTGGGTGATGCTGCCCTGTAATAATCGTACCATTGAGGAATTGAAACTGCTGTTGCCGCCAGAAACATGGGCGCAGCTCAACCGTAATAATCGTACCATTGAGGAATTGAAACTCGGGCGGCTGCGCAGCTCCCTACAAAATTTTAGAGTAATAATCGTACCATTGAGGAATTGAAACCCATACAGGCAGGCATAGCCCGAAGTGCAGAAAAAGTAATAATCGTACCATTGAGGAATTGAAACGTGGTGATTGGGGTAATATCGCTGCTGGCAATATAGTAATAATCGTACCATTGAGGAATTGAAACTTGCGGCTTTTGCCTTCTTCTGGTCAACATCCAGTAGTAATAATCGTACCATTGAGGAATTGAAACTACGTTATCACACTCGAATAACTCGTAAACGTTTGGCGTAATAATCGTACCATTGAGGAATTGAAACACCTGATTGGGGTGGATAACGAATACGCGCACATTGTAATAATCGTACCATTGAGGAATTGAAACTGTAAGCGCGTTGGCGCTGAAAAAGGCGGGGTCGCGGTAATAATCGTACCATTGAGGAATTGAAACGCCGTAATAGACAATATAGATGCCACACAGGTAGATGTAATAATCGTACCATTGAGGAATTGAAACCAAAAAACAGGGTAGGGTAGCTTATGCCGTTCATAGCGTAATAATCGTACCATTGAGGAATTGAAACTAACCAGTCCAAGCCACTGTATAGGGCGCATTGTGTAATAATCGTACCATTGAGGAATTGAAACAAAAACGTATATTGTAAAACATACTGGTTTGTGTTGGTAATAATCGTACCATTGAGGAATTGAAACAAGGATTGCCTGCCATTTGCCTGCTCCGGTGGCAGGGGTAATAATCGTACCATTGAGGAATTGAAACAAAACACCTATAAAAACCCCGAAACAGGGCAGGAAGTAATAATCGTACCATTGAGGAATTGAAACTGGGTAAATAATAGTGCTATTTTTACCAATTGCGGTAATAATCGTACCATTGAGGAATTGAAACATATGATACGGTGAACGTTCCGACCTGTTCCGCTCGTAATAATCGTACCATTGAGGAATTGAAACTTGGCAAATCAAATGCTTGTAGTTCTACTTGTTCTTTGTAATAATCGTACCATTGAGGAATTGAAACAATTTTTGGAGGGCGGTTCTAAGTCCGCCGGTAGTTAGGTAATAATCGTACCATTGAGGAATTGAAACTTCGGACTGATAAGATGCGAATATGCAGCGCAAATGTAATAATCGTACCATTGAGGAATTGAAACATGGTAACGGGCAATTTTTACAGCCAATCGTTAGGTAATAATCGTACCATTGAGGAATTGAAACACAAACTACATTAGTTGATACCGACCAAGCTACCAAGTAATAATCGTACCATTGAGGAATTGAAACTTGCAATTGCTACAAGTTGCGGTACAACCCGTTGGTGTAATAATCGTACCATTGAGGAATTGAAACTCGTCTGCTAAACTTGTATAACTATCAGCCGTCAGTAATAATCGTACCATTGAGGAATTGAAACGAACATACGGCGGCGGCGTGCCCTAACCGATTAAAGTAATAATCGTACCATTGAGGAATTGAAACATTGCCGTAAGTTGCTGCACTACCGAACATGCTAACCGTAATAATCGTACCATTGAGGAATTGAAACTACTCAATGCGCGCTCTGCCTCAATACGCCGGTTAGTAATAATCGTACCATTGAGGAATTGAAACATTGCGTGTTAGCTGCTGTTTTTTTCTATTTGATTTGTAATAATCGTACCATTGAGGAATTGAAACCTAATTCGCCTAAACTGAAAATGTAGGCACTTATGTAATAATCGTACCATTGAGGAATTGAAACTTCGGTTAAGTTTGGCGTCATTGTGTTGGGCGTTGTAATAATCGTACCATTGAGGAATTGAAACCGCCTGCACCTCCTCCAATGACCGTACCCGTTCATCGTAATAATCGTACCATTGAGGAATTGAAACTTGTTGTTGGTGGTAAACAGTACGTGGCTATTGAGTAATAATCGTACCATTGAGGAATTGAAACACAATGATAACACACTTACACTATGCAATATCGGTGTAATAATCGTACCATTGAGGAATTGAAACGTATTCGTTGTGTATGCCATTAATCAAGTTGTAAGTAATAATCGTACCATTGAGGAATTGAAACTGATAACGGGCAATTTTTATTCTCAATCGTTAGGGGTAATAATCGTACCATTGAGGAATTGAAACTATAATAAAGGGCGCAATCTGCTTTGCTCATTACAGTAATAATCGTACCATTGAGGAATTGAAACGGTTGCTTGACCAGCTATTAGATAGCCCTGTTTCAAGTAATAATCGTACCATTGAGGAATTGAAACGTCAATGTATTGGTGGGAGAACTGACTGCAAGTACGTAATAATCGTACCATTGAGGAATTGAAACAGCCAAAAGCCGCCCATGTTCTTGCCCCCTCCGAGTAATAATCGTACCATTGAGGAATTGAAACAGAAAATTAGCAACTGCAAATAATTTTAGCAAAAAGGTAATAATCGTACCATTGAGGAATTGAAACGTTTCCATGGCGGTAAAGCCAAATGCTTCATACTGTAATAATCGTACCATTGAGGAATTGAAACCCTATTGGCTGCCATGCTCCGCCGGTAAGCTGGCGGTAATAATCGTACCATTGAGGAATTGAAATATGAGTTTACAGCACAAAAAAGCCTACAACCAATTAATGTTGTGAGCTTTATGAGCCTACCAATAAAAGTTTCTATCTTTGGGTATTATTAAAACTAAAGCAATATAACAGAAATACAAAAATAATTGGTGCAGTACCCAAGAAATATCAACCTTACAAGCACTCCAAGTTTTTAAATTCTACCAAGCACCAGTTTACAATGAGCGCAATTGTTAGAACCCTTTTAAAATATCACTAAACTAAAAACAATGACAGCAATAGAATTATTACAAGCCTATAAATTAGGTAAACGGGATTTTACTCATGCCAACCTACATGGTGCTAACCTAAGCGGTACCGATCTAAGTGGCGCCGATCTAAGCGGTGCCGATCTAAGCAATGCTAAACTAAACAGTGTTAACCTAAGCGATGCGAACTTAAGCAATGCTAACCTAAACAGGGTTGACCTAAGCAATGCTAACTTAAGCAATGCTAACTTAAGCAATGCTAACTTAAGCAATGCTAACTTAAGCAATGCTAACTTAAGCAATGCTAACCTAAACAATGCTGACCTAAACAAAGCTAACCTAAACAAAGCTAACCTAAGCAATGCTTACCTAGGCTATGCTAACCTAAGCAATGCTAACCTAAACAGTGCCAATCTAACTAATGCCAATCTAACTAGTGCCAACCTAAGCGGTGCTAATCTAATTGGTGCCATCTTCAACAATGCCTTTTTTTATAAGGCCAATTTAAGTGATGCCATTTTTATAGATGCCAACAATAGCATTATAGACCTTAGTGGTGTAAACTTTAACGAAGCTAACCTTGTAAAAGCCAACCTTGTTGGTGCCAATCTTATTGGTGCTTACCTTAGTGCAAATCTTACCCGTGCAAATCTTACCAATGCAAATCTTACCTTTGCCAGCCTTTATCGTGCCAACTTAACGTATGCAAATCTAAGTGGCGCCAACCTAAGTGGTGCCAACCTTACCGAAGCCAACCTAAGCGGAACTAACCTTACCGGTGCCGACCTTAAAGGAACCCTGCGATTTAAATTCCCATAAAATTAGCCTACAAAAGAACATGAGTTGAATCGCTTCCACTTGTATTATGGGCGGTTGGGGTTTTAGGTTGCGGTTGTCTTTTCCCTTTTTAGCAACACTTCCCCTTCAAGGGTGAGGCAACCATAATTTTTGCAAACTGTCTTTATGTCTTTTATGAGTGTTCGCCTGGGCTGTACAGCATATTTACATGTTCTACCCGCCTGCGTAATAATCGTACCATTGAGGAATTGAAACGCAGGTTTAGTTATGAATTATGAAGGCTGAATTAATGATGCAAAAAAGTGTTTTTAAAGAGTTAAAGCACATAATTCATAATTCATAACTCATAATTAAAAGCCCTTTGTTGTTACAATAAGCAAAAAATGAAAACCACATTAGCAAAACTAACCGGTATTGTTATGCTTTGTTTGGTAACCTCCTGCCACAAAGAACCCCAAACCGGCTTACCCGGCGCCCAAGCCCCTTTGCTACTGCCACCGGCAATTACCTACCCTTTGCCCAATAGCGTAAACGGCAATTGCGTACCCATTCAATGGCAGGCAGCAGAAGGGGCAGCGCACTACACACTGCAAATTGCCACCGATTCGGTCTTTGCTTTTGGCAGTTCGGTAATACTGCAAACAACATTACCGGCAAATGAAAACCAACATTTGCTCAACCTGCCCAATGGCGGCTATTGGTGCAGAATAAATATGGCGGCGCAAACAGGTAGCAGTCCTTGGTCGGCGGCAATGGCATTTTCGGTTTATACCACAACCCCCGAAAATTGCACAGGCGCTCAACTCATTAGTCCGCAGTTGCTTTTACCGCAAGCAAATGCACAACTTAGCGGCACAACGCAAACTTTTACCTGGCTTGCAGTGCCGGCAGCCCTGCAATACAGGTTGCAAATTTCGGGCAGTCAAGATTTTTCGGAACTCTTGTATAACAATGCCAGCATCAGCCTTACTTTTCGCACTGTTCAAAACTTTGTGCCGGGTATGTATTTTTGGCGGGTTATGGCAACCAACAATATAGAACAAAGCAATTGGTCTGAAACCCGCCTGCTTACCATATTGCCATAAATATAGGAAGGCCACACAATAAATGGCAAAATTTTTACCCTGCCCATGTAATTTTACCCCGGCAGGCTGCTACTCATAACCCGTTACTTTTAATGATTATTAACAACACAACACACCTTAACTGAAAAATTCTAACAAATGAAGAAGTTTATTTTTTGTTTATCTGTATTGGGTTTGCTTACTTTAAGCGCTAACGGGGTAATGGCGCAAAGTTTAGACGAAGTACTTAAAAACCATTTTGAAGCTATTGGCCAAGAGCAAATTTCTAAATTGAACAGTTTTGCTTGTTCGGGCAAAGTAATTGTGCAGGGTGGTATGATTTCCATACCCATGACCATGACACAAAAACGCCCCGATATGATGAAAACCGAAAGCACTTTCCAAGGACAGCAGTTTATTGAAGCCTACGATGGTAAAACCGGCTGGAGCATTAACCCCTTTGCAGGCGCTCTTGAACCGCAACTCATGAACGAAGACCAGTTGCGCAGCATTAAAATTCAGTCCGACATTGACGGGCAGTTGTATAACTATGCACAAAAAGGATACAAGGCAGAACTGGAAGGCTCAGAAGATATGGAAGGTTCAAAAGTATATAAGGTAAAACTTACCAACGCCAACGGCGAACAATTTACCTACTATATTGATGCCGACAGTTATGTGCTGCTCAAAACCAAATCGAAGGTAAAAATACAGGGCAACGATATGGAATCGGAAACCTTTTTCAGCAATTACAAACAATTGGAAGGAATGGCTTTTGCCTACAACATTGAAACCAAAATGCAGGGGCAGGTTGTTTCGCAAATTGTAATTGAAGACATTAAGTTAAATCCCGAAATTGACAATGCCATTTTTACCATGCCCAAAGGAGATACCAAAACGGCAAGCACCGAAAAAGGCGCAGAAAAACCAAAAGACGCCAAACCCAAAAAATCTAAAAAGAAAAAAAGCAGCGGCAACTAATCTGCAATACGGCTCTTATTGCTGCCTCCCATGCGTTAACTTGCTAATATTCCTTCCAAAGCGGCACATTCAGGTGCCGCTTTGCATTGTCAACAGCTATTCGGGTTGCTTACGGGTGGTACAAACACCCGTTGGTTTTCCCGGCATCGGAAAAACCGGCATAATGCGGTAATTTTGGTGTCTTTTTTCATTATTTCAATTTCACCACGCTATGAAACCTATCTCACCCTCAAAATTGCATATTTTTTTTACATCTTATTTGCTTTTCTGTTTGGGCGCTTGTATGCAAACAGTTTTTGCGCAAAATGCCGCCTCTGCGTTAGTAGATGAAAACACATTTGGCGAAATAGAAGCCCGTCATATTGGCCCTGCCACAATGAGCGGCCGCATTGCAGCGATCGATGCCTGTAACAAAGACCCCCACCTGTTATATGTTGGTGCGGCAGGCGGCGGCGTTTGGAAATCTAAAAACGGAGGCACAACGTTTAAAGCCGTTTTTGAAGAACACCCTCAAAGCATTGGTGCAATTGCCATAGATCAGCAACACCCCGATACGGTTTGGGTTGGCACCGGCGAACCCTGGACACGAAACAGCACATCGGTAGGCAACGGGGTTTATAAAACAACAAATGGCGGCGAGAAATGGGAGCAAGCAGGCTTACCCAACTCCGAGCGCATTTCGCGCATAATAGTACACCCGCAAAACTCCAACGTGGTGTATGTTGCCGCTTTGGGGCATTTATGGGGGCCAAACACCGAAAGGGGTTTGTTTCAGACCACCGATGGCGGTAAAACATGGAACAAAATACTGTATGTTGATGACAATACCGGCTGCGCATCGGTTTGCATACACCCAAACAACCCCAATGTGATGTATGCCGGTATGTGGGATTTTAGAAGGCAACCCTTTACCTTCCGTTCGGGAGGAAAAGGGAGCGGTCTTTACCAATCGGTTGACGGGGGTAAAACCTGGAAAAAACTACAAGGCAACGGCTTGCCCCAAACCGAAATGGGACGCATTGCCGTAGCCGTATCGCCGGTTGCGCCCTATGCCGTTTATGCCCTCATAGAATCGGAAAAAACAGGGCTTTACCGTTCTCTTGATGAAGGAAAAACGTGGGAACTAATGAACACCTCCACGGCGGTAAACGAGCGCCCTTTTTATTTTTCAAACATTACCCCCGATACGCAGGAACCCGACAAAGTGTATAAACCCGGCTTTATTTTGCAGGTAAGCAATGATGGCGGCCGTACATTTTCGGGTACAGCCGTAGAAGGCGGCAACTACCACGTTGACCTTCATGCCTTCTGGGTTTCGCCAACCAATAACCGGTTCATGTATTTGGGTACCGATGGCGGCGTGTATGTATCAAGCGACAAAGGCAATACGTGGCTTTTTCTGCAAAACCTGCCCGTTTCGCAGTTTTACCACGTTGCCGCCGATAATGAGCGCCCCTACAACGTATATGGCGGCTTGCAAGACAACGGCTCATGGATGGGTCCGTCCAGAACTGCCGGCGGCATTACCAACGCCGACTGGAAAAGCGTTGGATTTGGCGACGGGTTTAATGCTTTTCCCGATAACGACGACAACAATATATTATACTGGCAATGGCAGGGAGGCAATATTGTGCGGTACTACAAAAAAACCGGCGAATTTAAACAAATACGCCCCTATGCCGAACAGGCAAAAGACATGCTGCGCTTTAACTGGAATACCCCCTATACCTTTGGCGAAAAAAGCAGGGCCTTGTATGTGGGCGCCCAATTCTTATACCGCTCAGCCGATAAAGGCGATACCTGGCAAAAAATTTCGCCCGATTTAACCACCAACAACCCGGAAAAACAAAAGCAAGAAGAATCGGGCGGACTAACCGTTGATAATTCAACTGCCGAAAACCACTGCACAATTTTCACCATTTCCGAGTCGCCCTTAGACGCATCGGTTATTTGGGCAGGCACCGACGACGGTAATTTACAGGTTACAACAGACGGCGGTAAAAACTGGAACAACACCATTGCCGGCATTGCCGGTTTACCCGCCAATACCTGGTGCAGTTATGTAGAAGCAAGCCGTTTCGACAAAGGAACTGCCTATGCCGTTTTTGACGGGCATACACAGGGAGATAAAAAACCCTATGTATTTAAAACTACAGATTATGGTAAAACTTGGACATCTTTGTCATCTGATAAAATACCCACTTTTTGCCGTGTAATTAAAGAAGACCGCAAAAACAAAGACCTGCTTTTTTTAGGAACCGAAATGGGGCTGTACGTTTCTGTTGACGGCGGAGCCAATTGGGTAAGGTTTAAAGGCAATTTTCCGCAGGTGCCGGTGTATGATATGCTAATTCACCCTGCCGAAGACGACCTGATAGTTGCCACACACGGTCGTGGGGTGGTTATTGTAGATGACATTACAGCGCTAAGGCAAATTACACCGCAGTTATTAGAGCAAGAAGTAGCCTTTATAGAACAGAAACCCTATATTATAAGAACCCCCGGTAGTGTGCAGGCATTTTCGGGCGATCAGGAATTTGTAGGACGCAATCCGAGTTCTGCGGCCATGATTACCTATTACCTGAAAAAAAGGCATGTATTTGGCGATATGTACTTACAAATATTTAACGAAAAAGGCGAAAAGGTATCGGAACTGCCGGCCGGCAAACGCAAAGGCATTAACCGCGTAAAATGGGCTACCCGCCGCAAACCACCAAAAGTTCCTGCATCGCAAAGCCTTGATTATCAGGCCGCCTTTGGGCCAAGTTTGCCGCCGGGACAGTACACCGTAAAAATGGTAAAAGGCGATCAAACCTATACTGCCAAAATGAGCATTGCCTTTGAAGAAAAATCAATGCACACCATAGCCGACCGGCAGGCACAATTGGAAGCCACCAACAAGGCTTATGATATGTTGGAAGAGTTGTCATTTGTAGCCAAACAAGTTACCGATATTATGGAGCAGAGCAAAGACAGGGCATCAAAAACCAAAAACACAGTTCTGCAAGGCAAACTTACAGAATTGGAAAACTTAATGGATGCACAACGCAAAGAAATGATGGCAACGAAAAAAACTACTGCCATTACCGGCGAAATTAGGCTTAGAGAAAAGCTGAGCGAGTTATACAGCGCCATAAGCGGGTATGACGGTAAACCTACCGATGCTCAACTGAACCGCTTAACCGCAATAGATGCAGAAATGAAAAACATTCAATCTATGGTGGTAAAATTACTGTCGGGCAATATAGCAACCATAAACGAGCAACTCACCGCCGAAGGGCTGCAAGCCATACAACCCACCACCCGCGAGCAATTTGACAAAGAAGAGCAATTGGGTGGCGCACCGATGCCAAAAAACGAAATTGATGCAAGACAGACCGAATTACTATTACAATTTGGCATCAGGTTTTAATCAATTCATTGATGAGAAACAATACAAAGGGGCTGTTCTTTTATGAGAACAGCCCCTTTGTATTGTTAAACCTGTTTATTATACTGCCCAAGCTAATTATTAAACGCCCGCTTTTAGCTACTCATTTATCTTTCATCCGGCGTTGTATTTCCCACATTATTTGGCTTAAAGTATATTTGGGTAACCGTATCTCGTAATACAATATCTGCCACCATTGCCTAAATAATGCGCCAAGCCGTGTTTGTACCTCTTTAAACAACAAAATATGCGGAAGCAGCAGTAAAACAAACTTAGGACGTGTAGTACAAATAGTTAATAAAATGGAAAGTGGTAGCCAAACGAGATACATTTGATTGGCCAGCAATAAAATCTCTTTCCGCCCACCGGCCTGAAACTCAGGCGAATTTTTAAAAGTAATAAATTGCAAAAGTAACATTGTTATACAAAAACCAACGCCTGCCCAACCCAGCCCATGTAACCCAATAAAACCAAAAAACAATGAAAAAGATAACAGTTCCAAGGGCATTAACAGGTGGGTAATCATCTTTTTATGGTCATGAAATGTAGTTTGTGCCACAAAGGTTTGTACTTGGGCCTGGTTGTCATTTGCTTTATCGGTAATCTGGTGCTGTACAATGTTTCTGATACCCAGAAATAGTTGCCAAAGTATTAAGAACAACAGATAATACCTTAATTCCCATACCGGTTTACCTGTTATACTAATAAAGGTAAGGGCAGCCAACAGTGAAGGGTTTATATGCGCATACAAAGCATCGGTTAATACTCCGGCAAGTCCCCTTTCTTTCAGGCGAAAAGGTGGGATCGAATAAATGATGAACAATACAAACTGTAGCAACAAAAAGGGTGCGTTGGTTCTTTCTAAGGGTAAATACATCCAGGGCAGCAGAGCCAACAATAAAATAATGAGCAAAATTACCACTTTTTGCAATGGGTTCAATCCGGCAATGCCATTGGCTTTGCCTGCCAAAGCATCTTGCCTGGCATCGGTAAGGTCATTAATAAAATAGCCAAAGCCGGCTATGCCCGAAATGGTGAGGTAGGAAGCTGCAATGGCAAAAATTACCGCTTCCGGTTTCATGCTGCCAATGAGTGCAAAATAATAAGGTACCGAAATTAAAATAGGTGCTTTATAATTCCACGCCTCCGAAAGGCGTTGGGCAAAAACAGCGTATTTGCTTGTTGTTTTGTTTTCCATTGCTTATGTGGCATACATTTGCTTTGCTTTCGGTGCTAACTATTATTGGCAAGAAAAACCTAAAATGCTGTAAAGCAAACGCGAAAAGACTTAGCTAAAAGTGTAACTCATTTAATCATCAGCCCGTTTAAAAATTCTTCCAACTCGCTTTTATTTTGTTCATAATGAGTTTGAATCGTATAAGCCAGTAATTGTACGGTTCCTGTTATGCCCGAATAGTAATACCCCAAATATGCAAAAGGCAGCCCATCAATAGTTCCTTTCATTTCCATCATTAGCACAGTTTTCCCGTTCACCACCCTATATTCTTCATAGGTAATTCTGGCATCTTCGGCAGCATCGCGGGCATTTCTCAATGCAGCTTTTTTTAGCAAAGTAACAGGAATTTCCAGTTGTTCGGTTATCAAAATTGCGTATAATGGCTTGCTCCTATGCTCAAACTTGTATTCTGCCGTAATATCGGTGTTTGTTTTTTGAAAACGCCATTTTTTGGGGTTCATGGCTATTTCCATATCATCAATAACGGCGCTTTCTATCAGAAAATCGGCGGCAGGGCTTTTGGTAAAGGGTGTAGGATTGGTTACAATTGGCGTGTCGGCAGTATCGGCTTCTTGTTGGGCGTATTCCCAAGTGCCGTCATCGTATAAAATTACCTCATCGCCTGTGTTGGTTATTGCCTTTTGCTGTGCGTTTGCCAAATGACACCAACAGCAAAAAAATAACAGTAAAAACATGTTTTTCATAATAGCATTAATTTTTAGGATTAGCTAATATGGGTGCTGTTAAAAATACTTATCCCAACTTTATGGCCAACATTCGCCAAAAAGCGCTTTACCTTTTCAATAGGCTCATTTTTTTTTGTTTCTACTGCCGAAGCAATTTTTTTGCGGTACAAAGCCTCAAACTGGTTATTGGTTAAGGCATTATGGCTATAGGGAACAATTCCTATCTGCCTGCAATCGGAAGGATAGTTACCAAGCGGATAACGATTGTAGTAGTAGAGGTAAAAATCGTCATCAATTTCAAACACTTCAATATTTTTACCTGCATTTTCGGCAGATTGGTAGTAGTGTATGGGTCGGGCAGTTTTGGGTATCATTACCTGTGCAATGGCATAGCGGGTACTGCTGCTTAAGTTAGCAGAGGTATAATGCAGCAAGGCATCATCAAATATTATGGCATCGCCTGCTTTAAGGGGTACTATGGTAAGATAATGTTCCTTAATATAGGGTATTACTGCTTCAAATACCGATGGGATATTAGGTCCGCCGCGGTAAGTAGGCAATAACCGGTTCGATCCCTTTACCACATACATGGCACCGTTGTCTGCATCGGTATCAACCAAAGGAATCCAAAACACTACCGAATGAAACTTGTCTTCTTCTACAAAATTCCAGTTTTGGTGCAATTCAAAAGCATTATCTGCCTTTGGTTCTTTTACCATAAATGACGATAAAAGATACCGGTAATCTTCCAACAAACTGAGCGCCTTAGGGGTAACCAACTCCTTAACAGGTATGCTTAGGTCTTTTTTGTATGCCACACTTTGAAACTGCAGCGTGCGGTGAAACTTGCCGTTAATATTATCAACAGGTTTTTGGTACACCGAGAGCAGGTTTTGCACTTCTTCTGTATTTAAAAACTGAGGTATTACCACATATCCGTCGGTTTCAAACTGGCCTTGAAGCAAGTCATTGGTAAATACGCGGTTCATGAGCAGATGTAATTTGAAATGATGTTACTTGCAAATATAGGCTATTTTTGATAAAGAGTTTTACTGCGCAGTAATTTTGCATTTTCTAAGTTCCACTCTTTAACAGTTCCATCCATACCGCCCGATAGTAACCGTTTACCATCGGGACTGTTGTGTATGGTACAAACTATGCCTTTATGTCCCGAAAAAACCTGTTGCAGCACACCTGTTTTGGCATCCCACTGTCTTATAAAAGTGTCGCCGCTTGATGCGATAACCGATTTTTCATCGGAGCTGAACATGGCCACCAGAATTTTATCTTTAGCCCCATAGTAGGTTTGCAGGTTTTTACCCGATTTAGTTTCCCAAAGTTTGGCCGTACCATCTCCGCTGCCCGATACTATCAAACTGTCGTTGGCACTCATGACCACACAATAAACAGCGCCGGCATGGCCGCTAAAGGTACGTACCGGTTTTCCTGTTTCAACATTCCATAAAATAACCTGTCCGTCGCGGGCACCCGTAACAATGTTTTGTTCATTACCCGAAAACCATGCAAAATATACCGCTCCGGTATGTCCTCTAAGCTGTTTAACAGGTTGTTTTGTTTGGGCATCCCAGATAATTACGGTAGAATCGGCGCTGGTAGAGGCAAAATATTTACCCGAATTGCTGTACAGCGTAGTGTAGGTTTCGTTGTAATGCTGGTGCAAGGTGGCGGTTAAACGGCAGTTTTGCACCTCCCAAATTCTAACCGTACTGTCGCCACTGCCTGATATAATGTACTTTCCATCGGGACTAAAAAGGGTAGTATTGGCAGACCGCGTATGTCCGTGCATTTGGCAAATAGTTTCAAAAGTATCGGCATTCCAAAGTTCTATTAACCCATCTGCCCCTCCTACCGCAATATGTTTACCATCGGGCGAATAAAAAGCGGCATATACGCCATGTGCTGTCCATAGGTTAAACGCCGGATTTTCCGATGTATCATGTGCCGCAGTTAATTCAGGTAAAATTGCCTTTTCAGAATTACTGTGCGGGTTGCTGCAACAGCATAACTCAAGAAGCAGCACCAAAAATGGCAGCTCAAAAAGAACAGTTTTGCAATACAAATTTTTCATTTTCACAAATTCAGTCGGTTTTAAGTAGTTGCCGCCTATATTCATACAGGTTTGGAAACGACCATTGTTCGGCAATTTTTCCATTTTCAAACCTGAAAATTACCACTTCCTCCATGCTAACCGTATTGCCCAAGGGCTGAATATCCCAAAAAACGGCTTCCTGCTTACCGCTTACCCGATATTTTGATACCACCATGTCACCTTCGGCAATTAATTGTTGCACTTCCTCCCGCCAGTTGGGAAAAGCCCGCCGATGTGCTGCAACATCTTGTTTCAACCTTTCAAGTGTAGTCCAGGGGCTGTCTAAGGGCACATGGCAAACCATGTTCGGTTGGTAAATATCATCTATCAGGTCAATATTCCCCTTGCTCCAAACCTCTTCATGCAATTGCCGTATTACTTTTTTGTTGCGGGCAATTACCGGTGTATCGGAAACAAAACTGCTGCTTTCCAACTTGCCGAAATCGGTTTTTTTATCGGGTTTGCTGCTGTTGCAAGCAGACAATATCCCGATAACAATCAGCATTAATATTAACTCTATTTTAATCTCTTTCATAAATTCTTTAAAAATTAAATTCTCCCCGAATGTATCTTCCATACAAATCTTGCAGGTTGGTTAAAGGTTTACAAGGTTTGGCATCGGTAGAGTTATAGGCGGTAAACAGGTATTTTTCGTGCCACCAATGTCCTGTTTGCTTTTTTTCGGAAAAGGTGGTAAACCGCAGTGCATAGGCCTGAACCCTTATATAAGCCGGTTTTTGTGGGGCAAACGGGTTGTGTTGCAATAAACCGGTTACCTGTGGATTGTTGTTTTGAAGAGCTGCCACAAAATTACAAATCCACGCATTTTGCGGCGAGTAATATGGATTTAGCGGGTTTTGCGGCGCTTTAAAAGGTGGTAACGGATTGGCGTTGTATGCGCCAACACCAATAGTTTCGTAATACATAACATGGTCTAAACGAGGGTAGTAAGGAGCAAACCATTTTAAAGCCTGTGTATAGCCCGATGGCACATATCTAAATTCATAAGGTTGCCAGTTAACACCGTCAAGGCTGCCTTCAAAACGCAGTTCTAGCCTGAAACGGGTAATATCTTTAAACACGCCGTAGGGGTTTGAAATACGAAAATTAGAGGCAATTTGGTATAACCGGTTTACCCAACTTAGCGGCATTGGCAAACGGTTGGCTTCTTCAAAGTAAAACGGATAACACAAGTGATTTTGCGGATTGCAGATATTGGGCGAAAACAAAAAGCCGGTGTAAATTGCCTGCATACTGCCCGAAAACAAGCCCAATGCCAATACAACAACCCATACCGGCTTAGCCACACCTTGAAGAGGCTTTTTTACCGGCAGTTCTTTTGCTTTACGTTGCCATAGGGTAATATCATTATCTTCAAACAAGATTATACTCAACACCAAAGATAGTATATTAAAATAACCGTAATTTCCAGACAGCATAATCAACACCGAAATTGCGGCAAATGACACCCATGCCAACATCCGCCAAATGCGCCCGAAAAAAACAAAAAAAGGCACAACCATTTCTACTGCAAAAGTTACGGCAATGGTAAAATAAAACCAAAAAACGGGCAATTTGTGCAAATACCAGGCCAGCGGTGTTGGCATGGGTTGAAAAGGAAAAAAATAACTGAAAAAGGTGAAATGCTGCCAGCTTTCGCCCGGGTAATAAAATTTTACCATGCCCATTGAAAACCATAGCCTGAACAGCAAAAACCGAAGCAAAAAAGCTACCAAATTTGGAACATATCCCATGTACCTGATGCTGAAAGTTAACAATACGGTTAAAAAACCGACTTCGGCCAAAAACAGGTCAATAATAATGATGGTAAAATCACCGCCAACAGTGGTAACAGAAACAAAGCAGACCCATGCAAGAAATGCACTCCAATGGGGCAGTATATAGCCCGCCATGCCAATTGCGCCCAAACAACCGCCCAAAATCAATACCGCCAACAGCGTATCGGAAGGAAACAACCAAAACAGACTTGGAAAATGTAAAATTGCATACCACCCCTCTGAACCATAGGCTGTTTGCAAAAGTTCAACAGCGGGCAGTAACCCGTTTTGTCCCCACAACCCTTTGTATTGAAAAAGAAAGGGAATTAGAGCAATAAGATAAACCGCCCCCATTAACCTGATGAGCCAATATGCCGGCTGGTTAGCAGGCGCCGGTTTTTTTAACCACACTACCAGTTTACTGACCATTACTACAGCACAATTTACAGTTCCTTTATTGGTTCACAAAGTAAGTTGCTGAACAAAACACAAGCAGGTACTTGTTACTGCAAAAAATTTTGATTGGGTAGGTATAACATAAAGTTCATTTTTTTAGCCTACATTACCCATAATTTTTCAAAGATACAATTTTAAGAATGATGCAACCGCTTTTTCCTGCCATAATGAAGTTTTTGAAAACAGAAAAAATTCAAAAACTAAGTGCGCTTTGGTACTCATTTTTTAAAACCCGGTTGCATATAGGCATTATCTGCTTTTTTTTGTACCACAATATCATTTACTACTACTTAAACCAGCAAGCTGCGCCTATAAATTTGCCTGTTTTGTTTGCTTTTGCCCTTTGGAATCTGGCTTTATACCTGTTTGACCGTGCTTATGACTACAATAAAGACCGCATAACTCAGGCTAAAGATGCACTATCCATAAAACAAGCGCGGCTTGGCATCTATATAGCAGTGCTACTAACTCTGTTGCCGGCAGGAATGTTGGCAATTTCGCATCTACCGCTTGCCCCCTACCTGTTTTTTCTGCCCGTAACATTTCTGTACACTTTGCCCCTGACTAAAAAAGGGGTGCGGGTTAAAAATCTGTTTTTGGTAAAAAACCTCTATTCCGCACTTTTCATTTGGACATTACCTGTTGCGGTAATTTTGCATTACTACCAGGGCATAACACAACCGGTTTATTTGCTCGTAATACAAAATTACTATTTTTTCTTTTTTGTTTTAATGGGCGAAATAATATGGGATTTTAAAGATGTGCGTTCCGATACCATTCATGGTGTGCAAACACTGCCGGTAATTTTGGGTTTTTCCTTAACCCGATTTTTATTGCTTGTAATGCTTACTGCCAACTGTGTGTTTTTTTACCTGCAAACAGGTTACGTAAACTGGCCGGTTATAGCTTTTTTTCTGGCATTTATTGTATTTGCCAATGACCGCACACCGGTTATTTTATTTCACCTGCCGCTGCTTTTGGTAATTGCCGATAATGTTGTTAAATTTATCAGATTTAGAATTATGTTGTAACTGCTTGGCAATCAATCTTCCTTTCTGTTCCACTGCCAGCTAAGCAACGGTCGAATATGGGCATGAACATCACGCGATACCGACAACTCCAGTTCGGGCAAACAAAGTACCTGAAAAAAAACTGCCCTCGGAAAATGCAATAAATATTGCATCGTTACCTCCCCAGCCCAAAGGTCAATATAATACAAGCCGTGGTTAAACAAATTGGGCGGAAAATAGCAGTTCAATTTATAGCGTCCCGCGTCGTTGTCTATGGCTTCCAGTTGGTTTACGGTAGAAAGTGCAGGTGTTCCCGAAATATGAAATACGGTCAGGTAAAAGTTGGTAGGATAACCGCCAGACAACTTAACATACTCAAATTCAAAGTTAAAACCGGTATTCATGTATATAGTATTGGTTGCACACCGGTTATCTGCTGTAATTTGTGTTTTACACAACCGAAGCACTTCATTTCCCGGCTGTTTCCCTTCGGGCCAGGTAATTTGGTTGGGCGGGTTGGGCAGTGTTTTATTTAGTATCGAATCGGGCGAATATCCCATAGCCTCCAGCAAATAGCTTTCCACATATTTTTCCGTTACCTTTCCGGGAGCGTTATCCATAATTACCTTGCCTTTGTGCAGCCAAATACATCTGTTGCAAAGTTGGTTAATCTGCCACATATCATGACTGGCCATAGCCACTATTGCCCCCGATTTTGCAATTTCCTTAATACGCTCAAACACCTTTAGCCTGAATTGCATGTCGCCTACCGCCAGCACCTCATCAAACAATAAAATATCAGCATCTAAAAATGCCAGTACCGAAAAAGCCAGCCGAACATACATGCCGCTCGAATAATGCTTTACCGGTGTATCAATAAAATCGGCAATTCCGCTAAAATCTACAATTTCATCAAATTTGCTTTTCACCAGCTTTTTATCCATACCCCAAAGAGCACCGCTAAAAAAAACATTCTCCCTGCCGCTTAAATCGGGGTGAAAACCGGTGCCCACATCTAACACCGCTGCTACTGTGCCTTTATACCATACATTGCCAGCCGTAGGAGCAACTATGCCGCTTAATACTTGCAACAGGGTGCTCTTGCCAGCGCCGTTGCGGCCTATAATTCCCAATACGCTGCCCCCGTGCAAGGTAAAATTAATGTTATGAAGAGCTTCAAAGGTATTGTCGGTTGCTGCGGGCTTGTTCTTACCAAGCATCCTGCCCAAAAAGGCACGTGCTGAAAAAGGCTGCGACCGGTCATCTTTATTATAAGTTTTACTAACTCCTTCGGCTATTAATATTCTTTCTTTCATTTTTTGCCAGTTTACCCTACAACTCATTGGGATTGCGGTTGTTTACCTGTATATGAAACAGGTTTTGCAAAAAATACCGGTCAAGTCCTTTATCTAAGTTGTGCAGAGGTTTGTAACATTTCAGTTCAAAAAAATCTACCGGAAACACGTATTCTGCCCAGTTATCAATTTTACCCACACCGGTAAGCTCCTGAAAATCGTTAGAAATGGTAAGGTTTTCAAAATCCTGCAACGGAATATCTACCGTTTTCAGGTTCATGACCACAAATCCAATTTTTCTTGCATGGTGCAGTATGCCATATAAATCTGATATATTATAGCGGTATGCGGCATTTATTTTGGTAATTTCCAAATCAATTTTTTCCTGTAAAACTGCTGTTGGTGCAATTTTTCGGAACAGGTCTTTAATGTATAATATTCCTCCGGGTTTCAGCACTTTCCATGCTCCTGCCAACACCTTAGCGGGGTGATGTGCATGACCAAACGATTCAAGGAAAAAAACGGTATCAAAGGTTTCGGGTGGGTAAATTTGGTCTAAATAGTGGTAATCTCCGGTTTGAACCTGTATGGCATGGGTTAACCCTGCCTGTTCTACGGCTTCCTGCATTTGCACTGCCTGTACATCGGAAATGGTGAGCGCCGAAATTTGCACACCTGCTTTTTGGGCAAAATAAATTGCCGGGCCTCCTACCCCGCAACCGGCATCCAATACGGTTGCAGATGCAGCAAGCCCCATGCTTTCTATCTGATAATCGAGCAACTTGGTTATATCTGTGGTTCTAAATGCTTGAATAACTTTCCCATACACTTGTACAAATTTATCGGTATATCGGTTATAGAAATTCTTAACATCTTCAGATGTATGCAAGGCATCAGGCAATTTACCGACATATGGCTCTACCCTGTCATTTGGAAAGGCATCTTTTACCTGCTGTTTCCCGAATGGCCAAACCCTTCGCAAGGCTAAGGCAAAAGCCGCAACAAGTGCCACAAACGGGAAAGCCCATACAATGCGTATTAATTTTTTCATGTTTTTATTATCTGCTGCCTATAAGGGTTTTTAACCGTCTCCAAAATGAATAGGAGTAGCCCGTTTCGGGTAACTTAACAGCTTGGGCGGATGGGACTAATTTTGCCAATAAATCGGCAGCATCGGGGTAAAACAAATTTGCCGCAAGGGTTTGCAATAAAATGGCATCGGGCGGTAGTTTACCTTCTTCCAGCAAGGGTATCACATTCAAATAAAAATCATTGTCGGCGGCATATACTTCTATCTGGCCGGTTTGTCGGTTCAGGTGGTAATACACCAAAGCAGCATCGGCATGAACAGTTGAGCCTGCCGCCACAATGCGCAATTTTTTTGATTGGTTGGGATGCGAACCATGAAACAGAGCCGGATGATATACCAAAACTTCGCCGGCCTTTACGTTTATGGTTTTTACATACGGCTGTAATGCAGGGGTTATGGGTATGCGCCTGCTGGGCATTGCCCCCGACCGGTAATTGGTAAAAAAACGGTGGCTGCCCGGCAATACATACAGCGTTCCGTTTTCTTGTGTGGTATCTTGCAACGGACACCAAAGCATGGCAGATGCATAGGTGGTTTCATCTACAATGTTCCAATCCTGGTGAAGGGGTAAATTGGTGGAATGAAGAGGCGATTTTACCAAAAATGAACCGCCCAACAACTTACCCGCTTCGCATATTCGGGCTGTGGCCGGATTCAAAATTTGCCTTATGGCTTCGTTTACCTCTCTGTTTACCTCTGCCGTATTGAAAAGAGTGCTGGCGTACAAATCTTCTATAGTAAGAGGCATAAACCGGCTGTAAAGACTGTGCAGCTCTGCTACTTCATCGGGTTCTAAAAACGGAAGCAACAGATAGCCATTTTCAAAAAACAACTTTTCATGCTCGGTATTTTTAAAATAAGGTCGCACCATAATCAATTATACAGGTGTACAGTTCTAAATTATAAACAACGTTTGCCGATTTTCACAATAACTTTTCATTTACTTTTCTGACAATACCTGCTAACTGGTTTCGGGTTGAAAGACATGGAAAATTTTATGTGCCAGTTGCTGCAATTTAGCCATTCCGCCCGATGCAGGAAAATATGCTGTTTTTAGCAGATCATCGGTAAAATTATATTGGCGGTAGGCTATTTTGTTGGTAAATTTATGCACTAAATCATCAAACTCGGCTTCGTTTACCATCCTATGGCTATAAGGTATAAATCCTATGGTAGTGCCTTCTTCGGGCCGGGCAAAAATATTTTCCCTGAAATAGAGGAACTTTTCCAGAAAATCATCGTCTTGATTAATAATCTCAAGCGGACTGTCGGGGTTATCAATATTTTTATGATAAATGCGCACTTGTGCATTTTGGTGAGTAATGCAGGTATCGGCTACCAGTCGCTCAAGGTTGGTTTGGTTATCGGGCGAGTAATGAATAATGCCGGAGTTAAAAATAACCGCATCGCCTCGGTTAATTTCTATAGGTATAAGGTGGCTCAATACATGCGGAAAAATATCTTCATAAGGATATTTTATTGCCGGTATGCGAATGCTGTTAAAAAACCGATGACTGCCCGGCAGCAGGTATAAAGTGCCGTTTTCTACCGTTACGTCGGTCATGGGGCACCACACGTTTACCGGGGTGAACAGGCTTTCATCGAGCAGGCTGGTATCCTGATGTATCTCCAAACGGCTGTTTCCGCCCGGAATTTTAAGTATGAAATTTGCCCCGATAAACTTGTAATCGGTAAACAGTTTTTCGAGCGAAGGCTTAAATATATTTGGTATTTGTTCCTTTAACCGTTGCCGGTAAGCAAGATTTGCAGAAAATGTGCTGGCATAAAACCCGTACTTGTTTATTTCGTCGGTAGGCCGATACTCGGCATACAGGTTATCCAGAGCCTGCAACTGGTCATCGGATAAAAAAGATTTTACCACAAAAAAACCGTCGGTGTCCATAGCTTTCTCCAAACGGGCATCGCGTATAATGTTGTTGTTCATGGGGCTGAGTTTTTAAGGTTGTAATTTGCTTTTCACCCAATTCCAAACCGATTTTGGCTGTGTTTTGGGGTTTGTTTGCTGAATTTGGGGCGCAAAAGGTTCTATATCTGAAAGGTGGTAACTATACGCATAAATCTGCTGCATAAGCGGCCGGAAAGGGTGTTCATAAGCCGATTGAATGATTTGGCCTACCATTTCCCATGGTTGCTGTATGGGGTTATATGGAAATTTGCCAACAAGTTCAAATCCCTGCGGCGTTTCATTATTTTGGTAAATCTGTAAAAGTTTGGCATTGCTGTAATGGTAAAAAAAATTGTCGTCAATGGCATACTGCATAACCGTGTTTTCGGTTGGGTGCAGGTAGTAATGATAAAGCGGCGCAGTTTGTGCTATCATTTCGGCACCAATTGAAATTCGGGGTTTCGGGCTAAGGTTGGGCGGCGAGCCGTGTATAAGCCGGTTGTTCATCAACAAGGCTTGTCCGGCCTGCATATCAATAATTTTCAGGTAAGGAAAAATTTTTGCTGAACAATCATTGAAAGGTACTTTAAAAACCGGTAGCGGGGTAGCCCGAATGCCGGTATAAGCAAGGTGGCTTCCTTCAATTAACCCGATAGCGCCGTTTTGAATGGCGGTGTCCTGCAACGGAATCCATACGGTAGCCGACACCGACCGCGATTCATCGGTAAATGACCAATCCTGATGCGGTGTAACCAACCCCAGCCGGTTGTGCTCTTTTACCAAAAACCTGCCCGAAAACAGCCTGAAATTACCAAACAACTGTTCCATTTTGTCCTGCATCACTGCTGTAATACGGTTGTTGATGTTGCGCACAAAATCGGGGTTGGCATTATCAAGACTTACATGAAATCCGTAGCCGGTTTTATGGTTATGCTGCATTGAGTTATAAAACTGCAATACATCTGCCACCTCGCCGGGCGATAAAAGGTCAACCAAAAGGTAACCTTTTTCTTCAAAATGTTGTCGGTGTTCGGGTTTATGGAAGGTAAAATTCATGACTGACTTTTTATTGAGATGACCGTCTGTTTTTCCATAAAAAGCGCAGCAGTGGCCAGGCAACCCGAAGCAAAACAGCCGTTGCCGTTACAACAGCGCCCGCTTTCACTACTTTCGATTGTTTGCCCCTTTGCAGCATTTCGGCGGCAATATTGGCAGGGGTGTACATTTCGGGGTGTTGCCTCAAACGGTCAAACTTGTGCCTTACCTCTGCCCAAATACGGGCAGGCGTATACACCTGTGTCCATGCTTCGGCATGTTTGGCAGGTTGCGTAATGTTGCTTTCCAGATTGTTTGAAGAAGCAGTGCCATTGGCTCCGGGCAGCGAATACCCAAACAGGGCCGCCATTTTGGCGGCCAGCGCCCAATTAAACACATTGCCAGATTGGGTAATTTTGGCAGTCAACTCACCGGCGCTTATTTCGGGTGCCTTCAGAGGCGTTTCGGCAATTTTTTCCCAGCCTTCATCTGCAAGCGAGCGGCCGGCAAGGTACAAACCCTTCAGTTTTTCGTTGTTATAAACCGGGTAAAACTGCTCGTTTACCATATAAATGCCCACGGTTGGTTGTGGTCGGTTGGGTTCAAGATAGCAATGAAGCAGTTGAGCATCTTTGTGGGTAATGCCAATGCCTGCCGCAATACGGGGCGCACCCGATACGTTGGGTGGTGAGGCATGTATGGTTCTGTTATTGAACATGAGCGCTTGCCCGGCTTTCAGTTCAACTATTTCGAGGTAAGGGAAAACGGTAAAAACATGGGCATCGAAAGGGGCTTTGAATACAGGTGCGGGCGAAGGACGCGGGTGGTTAAAATAGTTTTGGCTGCCCGAAATTACCCCCAAAGCGCCGTTGTCGGTATTTACATCCTGCAGTGGTGTCCAAAGAGTAGCCGAAAAATATTTGGTTTCATCAACAAAAGTCCAATCCTGATGAGGCGGCACTATACCTTGTTTACCGGATTCTTTTACTACAAAACTGCCGGTAAAGAGTTTGTAATCTTTAAAAAAGCGGGCGGCATTTTTACCCATTATTTGGGTGAGCTTGTCAATTACGCCGGCGGTAAATCGGGTATCGGCACTGTCAAGGCTAACATGAAAGCCATGTTCAGGTACTTGTTGTTTGGGTTGATTGTTGTAAAATTGGAGCAATTCCTGTACTTCCTGTTCCGAAAGCAGGTCTAACACTACCCAGCCTTTTTCTTCAAAGTGTTGCTGCTGTTGGGGGTTTAAAAAAACCGAGCCGCCCGGTAAAGGCTGCTTAACTGCTGCCGGCGGGTTGTGGTGTGTAGCCTGCATAGATGGCGGCAGGGCCGGCGGCACCGTTACTTTGTCGTAGCGCGGCATAAAAAACCGTTCTTCAAAATGCTGCACATCAATCATTTCATCGGTCAGAGGCGCTTTGCCTATTATTTTTACCTCATCGGGAATTTTCCATGGGTTAAACTCGGCAAAAAAGTTTTCATCTACTTCCCAAACCTCTACCTCTTTACTGCCCGATTTTGCATTAAAATGGTAGTGGATTGCAGTGGCTTCGCGCGGTATCATAATAAGCTGAATGGCCAGACGAAGCTGCTGTGAAAGATTCCTGTCGGAGTAATGCACAATGCTGTCATCTAAAATAACCGCCTGCCCGGCCGGCACATTCATGGGTGTAAGATAGTGGTCAATAATATCCCGTTTAATTTGGTCCAACTCCCACGGAACCAACGGTCCGCGCACTTGTCCGAACCGTTTATGACTGCCGTTTACCATTTGCAAGGTGCCGTTTTGCTCATTGCTGTCAACCAGCGGCACCCAAACCGAAACAGAGGTGTATTTGCTTTCGTCAACAAAAGCCCAGTTTTGGTGCAGGGGTACTTCGCCGTCATTTTCGGGTTTGTAAATAAAATTGGCGATAATAGGTTTATAATCGGCCAAATAAAGGTCGGTATGCTTTTTGAAGGCAGTGGTTATTAGGTCAAAAACCTTGCGCTTGTAGTCAATATTTTTGTCAATAAAGGTAAAATCGTAGGTTATGCGCTCTTTTACCGCTACCGTTTTTACTTCTTCGCCGGTAATGTTGCCGCCTTTAAGGGTAAGGGTTTCGAAGTAAGCATTTTTTAATGTGGCAACTTCGTCGGCTGTAAGGAAAGGAACTGCTACGTACCCGAATTGGTCGAATTGCTGTTGTAATTCGGGTTGTTTAAATACGTTTCGCATAAGCAATTTTTTAAAGTTAAGCGTTTAGGTTAAACAGTGTCCACAAATGTGTGTTCGGTTTCTTTAAACCGGTAAAATCCGGCAAGGGCAACAAGCAAAACAAGAACATACCCCGGAAAATAAGCGGCATGAATACTGCCGGTGTTAAAAATACAAGTCCTGTAACCTTCTATTATACCCGACATTGGGTTGCAATAGAGCAAAAACAGGTAGTTTTGGGGCATAATAGAAACAGGGTAAAAAACTGGCGTTACCCACATGCCAAAGTTAATAAAATAGGGCAAAGCTTGGTAATAATCGCGCTTTTTTACCGAAATAATGTTCATAAAAACGGCCACGGCAACCCCGGTCAATACATTGAGCAGCATAAAAAATGGCAGCAGCAACATTTTTACCGAAAAACCGATACCCAGTAACAACAGTGCAAGCACTATAAGGGCCAACCCAATTGAAAAATCAATAAGCCCGATGATTACCTGTACCAATACCAGCGTAATCTTAGGAAAATAGAGGCGCTTTAATAAATCGCGGTGCTGCATCACGGCATTGCCGCCCTGTAGGCTGATATGCGAAAACAAGTTCCATCCCGTTAAACCTATAAAGGCAAACAACGCATATGGTTGGCTTTCTTTGTAAATGCCGGCAAGTTTATCGAACACCAATACAAATACCGAAAGTGTTAACAAAGGTTGCACCACAATCCATAAACTACCCAACAGGGTCTGCGCATACCTTGCCTTAATGGCACGCTGTACCATAGCGGCGGTAAAAAGCCTGTAACGGTAAATATCTGCCAAATATTTACCAAATGCCGGCGGTTTGTTGGAGTGGTTCTGTAATTTGCCCGTGCTGTAAACTGTTGTCAAAACTATGGGGTTTGGGCAAAGGTAAGAGGTTTTTCAGCCCGCTTCAAATATATTTTACACTTATTCTTTATAATAGCAAACCGCCAATAAGTTTAGAAATAGCGCTTTTTTCATCCCGTTTTTCTTCCCTGTACGGTTGCCGTAAAATGAACGGTTGTCAAATAAAAATAATAATTGCCCAAATTGAACTTGCCGGTGTTTACCGTATAGGTATGCTCGCCGGCTTCTGCCCTGCCTTCTGCAATGGTTTGCACAACGCCGCCTGAAGCATTCAACATAACAAGTTTTACCTGCGTAACTTCTTTACAGTAGAAAGTGAGTTGTATTTTTTGGGTAAATTTTTGAGGTGAAACAGTGAGTTTGCCCCATGTTTTACCGGTTTGCAAAGGTAACGTCTGTTCATCAAAAACGGCGCTGCAAATGGGCAAAGACAAAACCGGGCGCTCAAAAATCATCGGAATCTTTTTACTATCTGACATGCCAAGCCATTGACGGAGCATAGATGCATACACGTCTGCAAATTCATACTGTATAGCCACACCTTCCTGTTTGTCCACTTCATCGGGTATAAACGGGTTATTTCCAATAACCTGTTGCTTTACGGCAGCGCCGAAAACAAACATCGGTGCGGCGGTTCCGTGGTCGGTTCCAAAGGCGTTGTTTGAGCGTATTTGCCGTCCGAATTCCGAATAAGTCATTCCAAGAACGCGGTTATCTAAACCCAAAAGCCTCAAATCCTGCTAAAAAGCCCAAACGGCATCAGACAAGGTTTTTAACAATTCGGCATGGGTGCCCGTTAAGAGGTCGTTTTTTTGCACCTGATTGGCATGGGTATCAAACCCGGACAAGGTTAGCAGGTAAAACTGCGTTTGCAACCCACCCGAAATTAACTTTGCCACCATTTTCAGTTGTTGCGCCAATTGGTTATCGTTGGGGTAAGCGGCTTTATTTTGACCTTTTTAGGCGGCTTTTTCCACCACTTTTGTGTACGCATTGGTTTGCAGCATTCCGGTTCGCAAAAAATCCAATTCGGCTGCATAGGCTGCCGGTTGGCTTGAAGATGCCGGCGGCTCGGTTAACCTGCCCAAATCGTTCAGACTATTGAGGGTATAGCCAAAATTTGCACGAAGTCCCTGTGCTGTATCGGCTATCGCATTGCCAATGCTTAGCGCCAATGGTGCTGAAAATTGGCTATTAGGATAATTTGCAGGAAAACCCGGATGCAATATATCGAGGTAGCGGGCTATCCATCCGGTATCCTAAAATTTTTCTGCCGGTGAAGCTGCATTCCAAATATCGAGTGAGCGAAAATGCGACCGGTTTTGGTTTAAATATCCTACATTTTGCACAATACATAACTGTTGCTCTTCAAACATAATGCGCAGCCCCTCTAGGTTGGGGTGCAACGACAAATCATTGTTAAGGCATAACAACCGGTTCTCTGGCGGCAGAATATTGGCGCGTACTTTTTGTAATATATGGTAACTGTTGTTGGGAATGACCGTATTTAACCCGTCGTTGCCGCCGTTTAACTGAATGAGTACCAAAATATTGCCTTCCTTGCCGGTATTGGCCAAAGCCGGTAAAACACCTTCGGCAAACCCGGTATGCCAGGGCAAGGCACTTG
>NBMY01000063.1 GCA_002212985.1 Sphingobacteriales bacterium TSM_CSS | reverse complement strand
GGCTGGCAGCAACTGTCGCACTTGCCGTAGCGGTGCAGCCGCCGCCGGTCACCGTTACCGTATAAGTTCCGGCTGCCACGTTGGTGAGGTTCTGCGTGGTGGCACCGTTTGACCAACTGTAGGTCGGACTGGTGAAGTTGGCGGTGGTCAGGCTGATGCTGCCGTTGGCAAGTCCGCAGGTCGTAGCCGTCGGGATGGCGGTTGCCGTCGGGGTGGGGCTGGCAGCCACCGTTGCCGTAGCCGTAGCGGTGCAGCCACCGCCGGTCACCGTTACCGTATAAGTGCCGGCAGCGACGTTGGTGAGGTTCTGGGTAGCGGCACCGTTTGACCAACTATAGGTCGGACTGGTGAAATTGGTGGTGGTTAGGCTAATGCTGCCGTTGGCAAGTCCGCAGGAGGTGGCAGTGGGCGTGGCAGTTGCCGTCGGGGTGGGGCTGGCAGCCACCGTTGCACTTGCCGTTGCCGTACAGCCGCCGCCGGTGACCGTCACCGTATAGGTTCCGGCTGCGACGTTGGTGAGGTTCTGGGTGGTAGCGCCATTGCTCCAACTGTAGGTCGGACTGGTGAAGTTGGCGGTCGTCAGGCTGATGCTGCCGTTGGCAAGCCCGCAGGTGGTGGCGGTCGGGGTGGCAGTTGCCGTCGGGGTGGGACTGGTCGCCACCGTTGCCGTAGCTGTTGCCGTGCAACCGCCGCCGGTCACCGTTACCGTATAAGTTCCGGCTGCCACGTTGGTGAGGTTCTGCGTGGTGGCACCGTTTGACCAACTGTAGGTCGGACTGGTGAAGTTGGCGGTGGTCAGGCTGATGCTGCTGTTGGCAAGTCCGCAGGTCGTAGCCGTCGGGATGGCGGTTGCCGTCGGGGTGGGGCTGGCAGCCACCGTTGCCGTAGCCGTAGCGGTGCAGCCACCGCCGGTCACCGTTACCGTATAAGTTCCGGCTGCGACGTTGGTGAGGTTCTGGGTGGTAGCGCCATTGCTCCAACTGTAGGTCGGACTGGTGAAGTTGGCGGTCGTCAGGCTGATGCTGCCGTTGGCAAGTCCGCAGGTGGTCGCCATCGGGGTGGCAGTTGCCGTCGGGGTGGGGCTGGTAGCTATCGTGGCACTTGCCGTAGCGGTGCAGCCACCACCGGTCACCGTTACCGTATAAGTTCCGGCAGCGACATTGGTGATGTTTTGGGTAGTAGCGCCGTTTGACCAACTGTAGGTCGGACTGGTAAAATTGGTGGTGGTCAGGCTGATGCTGCCGTTGGCAAGCCCGCAGGTGGTGGCAGTGGGCGTGGCAGTGGCTGTCGGAGTGGGGCTGGCAGCCACCGTTGCGCTTGCCGTAGCGGTACAGCCGCCGCCGGTCACCGTCACCGTATAAGTTCCGGCTGCCACGTTGGTGCTGTTTTGGGTAGTGGCACCGTTTGACCAACTGTAGGTCGGGCTGGTGAAGTTGGAGGTGGAAAGGCTGATGCTGCCGTTATTTAATCCGCAGGTCGTAGCCGTCGGGATGGCAGTAGCCGTCGGGATGGGGCTGGTAGCTATCGTGGCACTCGCAGTTCGGGTGCAGCCGCCGCCAGTCACCGTCACTGTGTAAGTTCCGGCTGCCACGTTGGTGAGGTTCTGCGTGGTGGCGCCGTTTGACCAACTGTAGGTCGGGCTGGTAAAATTGGCGGTGGAAAGGCTGATGCTGCCGTTACTTAGTCCGCAGGTGGTCGCCGTCGGGGTGGCGGTTGCCGATGGGGTGGGGCTGGCAGCCACCGTTGCCGTTGCCGTTGCCGTGCAGCCACCACCGGTCACCGTCACCGTATAGGTTCCGGCTGCCACGTTGGTGATGTTCTGGGTAGTAGCGCCGTTGGTCCAACTGTAGGTTGGGCTGGTAAAATTGGCGGTGGAAAGGCTGATGCTGCCGTTATTTAATCCGCAGGTCGTAGCCGTCGGGATGGCGGTTGCCGTCGGGATGGGGCTGGTCGCTATCGTGGCAGTTGCCGTAGCGGTGCAGCCGCCGCCGGTCACCGTCACCGTATAAGTTCCGGCTGCCACGTTGGTTAAGTTCTGCGTGGTGGCACCGTTTGACCAACTGTAGGTCGGGCTGGTGAAATTGGCAGTGGAAAGGCTGATGCTGCCGTTATTTAATCCGCAGGTCGTAGCCGTCGGGATGGCAGTAGCCGTCGGGATGGGGCTGGTAGCTATCGTGGCACTCGCAGTTCGGGTGCAGCCGCCGCCGGTCACCGTCACCGTATAGGTTCCGGCTGCCACGTTGGTTAAGTTCTGGGTAGTAGCGCCGTTTGACCAACTGTAGGTCGGACTGGTGATATTGGCGGTCGTCAGGCTGATGCTGCCGTTGGCAAGTCCGCAGGTAGTAGCCGTTGGCGTGGCGGTTGCCGTAGGCGTCGGGCTGGTCGCTATCGTGGCACTCGCAGTTCGGGTGCAGCCGCCGCCGGTCACCGTCACCGTGTAAGTTCCGGCTGCCACGTTGGTGAGGTTCTGCGTGGTAGCGCCGTTTGACCAACTATAGGTCGGGCTGGTGAAATTGGCGGTCGTCAGGCTGATGCTGCCGTTGTTCAATCCGCAAGTGGTCGCCGTAGGGGTGGCAGTAGCGGTAGGGGCCGGGCTGGTAATAACTGTGGAATTAGCCGTTGCTGTACAACCACCACCCGTTATGGTGACCGTGTAAGTTCCGGCAGCTACGTTGGTGAGGTTCTGCGTGGTAGCTCCATTGCTCCAAGTGTATGTTGGGCTGGTAAAACCAGTTGCTGTTAAAGATACACTACCGTTATTCAATCCACAGGTAGTGGCAGTAGGGGTAGCAACTGCCGATAAATTGGGGTCAAGTATATTTAGAGTAGCAGCGGGTATATTGGTACAATTACATAATAAGGCATTAACGGTTACGATAACAGATTCTGAACCTTCAGCAAAGGCATCAGTATAGGCAACAACAGAAATAGTAACAGAAGCCTGACCAGCAGGAATAGTAATGTTAGCCGGAAGTGCGGCATAGTCTGTTCCCGGAGTTGCAGTGCCACTTACAGTAATAGGTATGGTTACAGGAGAAGTAAGATCAGTAATATCGGTTCTGGTAAAAGTAAACTGGCCGTTTCCACAACCTTCATAAGCATTTTGAGAAGAAGTACTGGGCACAAAAGAAGATACCGTTGCACTGCTACCGGCATCAAAGCTATTAGCCGCCAAGAAAACTGCCGAGTCAAGAATGTGGTCATTTGCATCGGCAACTGCCAGTTTAATGGTATAAGTTTGGCAAGGTATAAGCCCGGATACAGTAGCTGTCAGCACATCGGTATAGCCATCGAATTGTGTAATGATACTACCCGAAGGGTTGTTGTTATAATATGCGGAATTTACCACATTATTAATGTTGTCAATTGAAACAGGAATTCCACTTCCCGGAACCAATGCAATATTTTGAAATGGAATTCCCGGTCCGCTGATATAGAAACCAAACACATCGTTGAAAAGAAATACATATTCAAGGTATTCTTCCGATGCAAACACATATTGGAACTCAACGGCTGTTGAGGTAGGGATAAAATTAAAAGTAAGCACTGCAGCATCATAAGTAGGAGAATTGGCCGCGGCGGTTAAATCAGCATCTCCTATAGTACTCAAATTAGAGCCTGCGCCTGGAGAGTTGTTGGGACCTTCGGCATTAGTAACTGCTCCGCTAGAGAGAATAATACCACTTGGTATTCCGATGCTGGCACCATTCGTAAAATATCCAATAGCACTTGAAGAACCGTTAAAAGATATATTGTTCACCTGAACGCAACCTGTAAGAAAAACATTTTGCACCAAGTACGAAGGATCGCTGTTATTTCCACCTGTTTGGACATCGATAGCAGTTGGAGGAGGAGGAGATGCAATCTGATAAGCTAACTGAGCACATGTAGCGTTTCCGATACAACCATATTGAGTTACAAAAACATAATATGTTCCGGAGGTTGATGGAGTCCACGACAATTGCGACTGCAAACCACAATAGTCGTCATTGTAAGCAAGTGGCGAAGGAACAGTATAAACACTGTTATTAATTGAAATTTCGGTATCCCAGGTAGCACTTCCGCCTCCTACACAAAAGGAAAATGTATATTGCGTTCCGGCAGTTGCATTAAAGGCAAAATACTGCCCTCCAATTATACAAGGAATAGCCTGCCAATTTGTAGAAGGGACAATGGTTCCGGCGTTGGTAGCATTTACATTGCCAGAAATATTACAAGGCCCTGAAGAGGAATTTAAAGTGGTTTGATAGGCAAGCGTGGCACAAGTAGCGTTAATATTGCAACCAAACTGGGTTACATAGATATAATAAGTTCCTGCAGATGGGGCGGTCCAGGTAAGTTGTGAAGATTGCCCGCAAGAATCATCGTTAAAACCTGCAGCACCAACATTGTTGAAAAACTGGTTATTAATGGTAATTTCGGTGTTCCAACCTGCAAAACCCCCATTTAAAGAGCAAAAAGAGAAATTGAAAACTTGCCCTGCTACAGCGGTAAAAGCGTAATAATCACCTCCCCAAACACAGCCAACTTGCTGCCATGTATTTGTTGGTGTAATATATCCTTGATAAGTACTAACACCAGCTGTAATGTTACAGGGTCCAGATGAAACATTTGTAGTTGTGTTATAGGCTAAAATAGAACAGGTGTAGTTAAAATCCTGGCAATTATATTCATTCACATAAACGTAATAGGTTCCGGCAGATGGGGCGGTCCAGGTAAGTTGTGAGCTATTTCCGCAAAAATCATCGTTATAACCCAAAGCACCCACGTTTACCAAAGAAGCGTTGTTGATAGTAATTTGGGTGTCCCATGTTGCATTACCACCTCCGGCACAAAATGAAAAGTTAAAAACCTGTCCGGCAGTAGCTGTAAAAGACATATAATCTCCCCCAAAAACACAAGTATTTGTTTGCCACGAGGTGGTTGGGGTTATAGCGCCGGCATAATATGCAAATATATTAGAATTTATATTGCATTGAGCTTGTAGTTCTTGTAAGGCAGTTAGGCACAATGAAAGAAACCAAATAACCTGATAAAACTTATTCATAAGAATACAGTCTTTAAAAAAAGGAAAAACAAATACACTTAATGGCAAGGCAAATTACGGACTTTTGGCTTAATAATTGCCTCGCTAAGTTGTTGAAATTGTAAAACCACATTTTTTTTGACATTCCAGATACAAATTCTGTTGTAATGGTCATGAATTAAAAAAGCCATTACAGAATTTATTGTAACGCCTTTCCTTAAAGGAAAGCAAACAGTCAATAATTATAATATTATTGCTTAAAATCTATAAAACGGTTTCCCACTTATCTGGTAATTATTGCTGAATAGAGCAGTTTTGTCTTATGGTCTTTCCTGATACTGTAAAACTTGCGCTATTAAGCCATGCCCTTCAGCATCATATTCCAATACATAAATGGGAGAGCATATTTTTCATGAGCCACATGCTACAATGCTCTTTTGCCTGATTAATAATTGGAAAAGTAGGTGTCGGATTGTTATTATAGTCAAATTCAGCTAAAACAAGTTTTCGGTAGCTGATAGTGAACGGGCTTGAGCCGTAAGCATTGAAGTAATGTGCATCGGCAAGGTTACTTTTTTCATAAAGTTATACACTTTATCTACCTGCGCCTGCTTTCTGATGGCCGCCCCTGTTTTTGCATTGGGAGTGCCGGCAGCTTCGCCTATTACGAATACATTTAGAAATTTGGTACTTTTCCAAACGCATTCATCAACATCAATCCAACCACCGGCATTAGCAATACTGTAGTTGTTGATTGTTCCGCTAATACAAAACAAACAACCATATCATCGCCCGAATTTCCGCAAGGGCAGGTTTAGGTATCGCCCAAGATGGTATCTTTGTTGCCATTGCTAAACAGCACTCCTGTTTCCCATTGGGGTCAATAAGCGTAATTTCGAGGTCGCCTATTCAATTCTGGATAATCTCCAAACAAACTTGCTACTGATACTTATTTTATTGCCTCCCCAAATATAGCCGGTTGCCCTGAACGGTTAAATTGGCGGTAAAAGTACTGCTCAATACATCGTCCAATCAACAAGGCAGTTGGTTCAATTACACCCGCGTATATAGAGTGTTGATTGGTAGCATTATAAAGCGTTATCGGACAAGATGAACTAAACAAAAATAAATACTTAACAATTAATATTAATTTTATTTATTATTGAAATTGAAAATAATCGGGAGGAGCTTATATGCCCAATAAATTGTAAATAATAATTATTTAACTAAAAGCGGTAAGCCATGTTAATGCAACTGTTTGTTTTCTTTCCGCCTTACATTCTTGTTCGAAGGATTTTTATTCGTAGGCTTTTGCCAATTTTTGTTCAAGCTGAACTACTTGATTTCTAATATTATAAACATATTTAACAATTTTAATGTATTAAAATTTTCCAAAGGAAATTATCCTTTGACAAATGATTTGCTTTTGGGAGGCTGTCATTACTGATTCTATTGCATGAAAACTGGCAAGACTTTATCGGGCAGGAACTAAGGAGGAATGCACCACTCCTTATTAGTAAAATGACAATTTAGCATTTGTTTCAGTTTACTCCGATTGGTTTTACTATAGCACATGCATGATTGAAATGGCTAAAAAATTACACAAGGTTTATTTTATATAAAAATTTCATAGCCATTATCTTGTTGACTATTGCCTCTGCCAGTTACAACATTTTTAAAGCACAAAGGAAACTTTCAAAACTTTTTGAAAATTGCAAGCGTTATTGAAAGGAAGCAATGTAACGCTTTCCAAAATGAAACACAAAATTAAAATTTCGTCGGTTTCTTACTTAAATACCAAACCGTTTATTTACGGATTGGAGAAAACCGGATTACTTTCGGAAATTGACCTTCAGTTAGAAATACCTTCAAAAACAGCCGAAAAATTACTAACCGGAGAAGCAGAAATAGGGTTGGTGCCGGTTGCCATTATTCCACAATTGCCCAATGCCCGCATTATAACCGACTATTGCATTGGCGCAGTAGGTGCTGTTAAAACAGTTTCATTGTTCTGCCAGCAACCATTAGAGCAGTTGCATACTATTTTGCTCGATTACCAATCCTGTACATCTGTACAATTAGTGCAGATATTATGCCATCATTTCTGGAAAAAGCCAGACATGCAGTTTATTCCGGCAGACCGGCACTATATACAAAAAATTGAAGGCAACACCGGCGGCGTTATTATTGGCGACAGAACCATTTCGATGGCTTCCAATTTCACCTATAACTACGATTTAAGCGAGGCATGGTACCGGTTTACCGGTTTACCTTTTGTTTTTGCCGCGTGGGTAACAACCCGCAATATTCACCCAACGTTGGAGGAAAAACTCAACACAGCTTTTAAAACCGGCCTTCAATATATTGACGAAGTTGTAGCACAGTTTCAGCCGCAATACAATGAATTTGATGTTAAGGAATATTTTACCCGTTACATCAGTTATGAGCTGGATACCCTTAAAAGAAAAGGCCTCGATTTGTTTTTGCACTACGTAAAACAAAATACCGAAGCTGCCGTTTTGTGATTTTTGTATTTTTTCAATTTTGCGTGTTACCTTTGCTTTCAAATTTCAGAAACAGGGCTAATGCCCCAAATCACGCAAAACACCTTCAACGTTGACACTCATAAAATCTATTTCGGGCATAAGGGGTACAATAGGCGGTGAGGAAGGGCAAAACCTTACCCCGTTTGATTTGGTAAAATATACTGCCGCTTTTGCCGCATGGTTAAAAACCCGGCATCAGGATACAATCGGCAAACCCAAAGTGGTATTGGGCCGCGATGCCCGTATATCTGGCGATATGGTTGCCCGAATTGTGAGCGGCACACTCATGAGTGCAGGAATTGATGTAACCGATGTTGGTTTAGCTACTACGCCTACCGTAGAAATTGCCGTTACAGCAGAAAAAGCAGCCGGCGGAATTATTTTATCGGCCAGCCACAACCCTGTGCAATGGAACGCACTGAAACTGTTGAACCATTTGGGCGAATTCATAAGCGAGGCAGACGGCAAAAAAGTACTTGAAATTGCCGAAAGAGGCGAATACCATTTTACCGATGTAATGCAACTGGGAACCTGCCACAAAAAATACAACTACCTTAAAACACATTTAACCCGAATTACCGAGCTGCCGCTGGTAAACACCAAAGCCATTGAAAAACGCAATTTTACTGTTTTGGTAGATGGCGTAAACTCGGTGGGCGGTGTGGCTATACCGGCACTGCTTCATGCCCTTGGGGTAAAAAATATTGTGGAAATAAACTGTCAGCCTACCGGACATTTTGCCCATAACCCCGAACCCCTGCCTGAACACTTAGCTACTACTGCCCTTGAAGTAACCAGAAGCAAAGCCGACCTTGGCATTGTAGTGGACCCCGATGCAGACAGACTCGCCATTATTTGCGAAGACGGCTCCATGTTTGGCGAGGAATATACGCTGGTGGCGGTGTCAGATTATGTGTTGCAGCACGAAAAAGGAAATACGGTTTCTAACCTTTCTTCTACCCGCGCACTTCAGGATATTACCGAAAAAATGGGTGGAAAATACTTGGCTTCGGCCGTGGGGGAGGTACATGTGGTTGCCAAAATGAAAGAGTGTAATGCCGTAATTGGGGGCGAAGGCAACGGCGGCATTATTTACCCCCCGCTTCACTACGGCCGCGATGCATTGGTTGGCGTAGCCCTTTTCCTGTCGCACCTGGCGCTATCCGGCAAAACATGCAGTGCGCTTCGCTACAAATATCCCGATTACCACCTGTTGAAAAACAAAATTGACCTTGGGCAGTTTAAAGGCATTAACCCCGATGAGGTAATGAAAGAACTGAAAAAACGCTATGAACGCTATCATATAATTGATATTGACGGCTTGCGTATTAATTTTGACCAAGGGTGGGTACACCTTCGCAAATCAAATACCGAACCTATTATTCGCATTTATGCCGAAAGCAGTTCGGAAAGCATTGCCCAAACCATGTCTAAACATTTTCTTAGCCAGATTAAGGAAATTGTTACCCGATAGGTTTACAAACCCCAAAAGAGAATTACCAGTGCTGCATCTGAAAATCAGTAAATCCATAGCCCGATTGCAATTCTGCCGACACCAATTGCAATTTTTCCATTTGCAATAGGTAGGCTTCTGTGTCGGGCAAGGCGTACAGGGGCGCTTCGCCCAAAAGCAGCAGTAAATCGGGCACATCGGCTTTTGGAGTGGTAAAATAGCGCAGGTTAACAAGGTATGCCCAAAGATAAGTCCAATCGCTGTTTAGCTTGGCAGTGTTTTCATCGGGTGTACCCAAAAAGGTCATATCGGTTTTCAGGGCATTGAGGTAATGTATTGCAGTAGCGGCAATTAACCGTTCCCATTCATCTAATATGGTTTGCCGCGCTGCAGAACGCAATTCATCGGTTTTGTTGGTAATGGCTGTGCGGCCGCCAACCCATGCATTAAACAATGTATTCGAAAAGTCAGTTTCGGGGTCGCTTATCAAATCGCGTTGGGCAGCTTCGCCGGCATACAAAAAATTATATTCCGAAACAAAATTTATGGTATCGTTAAAATCATAATCCATAAAATTTTGTACACTCCATGATTCGGCATCAAAAGCCGGCCAACAGGTTGCAGCGCCAAAAAAGCCCCATGCTTTATCCCAGGCATGTTCCATAGGCGTATAATTGTTGATGCCGGAAAGCAGGTTATTGGCATTTGAGCTGATATTTTTAACCAAATTTACCCCGTTTGCACAAGAAACCGATGCCTGTAATGTTACCCTCACGGCAGCCAGCATATTAAACCCCGATGCGGTAGTATAAACTGCCGGCGTACCCAAATACAAGGCATTTTGCGAACGCACGGCAATAGAATCGAACCAAGAGAGCAACATGGAATCTGCCTTGTATGTGTTGACTACATTAGCCGATAATCTCTGCCCCGTTGCAATTTGGGTAAAAGTATTGGCCGCGGGCGTATAGCTACCCGTGCTGCTGCGTATAGCGCCGTTATAGGATGTTTGTTGATAAATTTGTGTAAGTTGTTCAATTTCAATAGGTTGAGCATCCTGCTCTGCCAAATTTTGGATAGCTGAACAAATAGTTTCAATTAACAGGTTCAACACCACTTGCTCTTTATAGCTAACCGAGGTGGAGTCGCCCCGTTTAAAGCGGTAAGTTTCGGGTACGGGCAGGGCATAGAGGCAGCTGCCGTTATCAGCCATGGCATTGGGGTTATAGTTTAGGGCGGTAATGTCGGTACACCCTTTTTCCTGATATACACAGGCAGGCAAAAGCAGGGTAATTGCTGCAAGCAGGAAAAAAGCAAGCGCAGGTGCAATTCGCATATTACTTAGCAATTATTTTTTCGGAAAGAAAGCCATATTCCCGCTTTGCAGGTTATATCAATTAACAACTTGCCGGCATATTACCAGTTAATAATACTGCCCGGTTTAAGCATGTCTTTTATCTCTGCCCAGGGGATAGTAATAAGTTGCTCGCCCATGGCATAAGGAGCAATTTCGTAGGGATTAAAAAGAAAAGCAATGCCTGTTGTTGAAACAGAAAAGTTGTCATTCAGGGCAAATTTATCTTCAAAAAAACCGGCCTCGGTAAGGGGAGTTTTTGCACCAATGGCGTATAATTTGCGCAATTTTTGTTCGGCCAGCATGGTAAGGCGTTTTTCGTATCCTGCACTAAAAATATCGCTCAGTTCCACTTGTTTACCGGTAAGGAGGTTAAAATTATAAAAAGCCTCGGCATGATTGGGGTGTGCCCCGCCGGTAAAGGAATAGGTAGAAAAGCCTATGCTTAGCAGGTTGTTGGCATTGTGGTAAATATTGGTCATTACCTCATGCTCCCAACTCATTTTGTAAGAGGCATCTTGTTCTTTAAAATCGGCTATAAACTGCTCGGCAGCCTGTTGGGGCGGAGTAGGTTCTTCGGCAGGCATAGATTCGGCAAGCGCTCTTGCAATGGCGTTGTTAATATTATTGACGGCCTGCCTGTTTTCGCCGGGCAATTTCGCTATAACGGGGTAAATAATTTCAATATGGGCGCATGGCTCTTCGGTTTTACAATTACCTTCCTGCTTGTTAATGTTTACCATTTGCAAATCTGCCGAACCGTTCAAGGGTATGGCATTAAGGGTAAAATTAAATATTTTTTTTTCATCGGGGCTGCTCCACGCACCGGCAACTGTGCCATCGGGTCTTATTTGCCCTTTAAAGGTGCCGGTTTGAGCATACCCTTCGCCCTTTGTGTTTGAAAATTCGGCAAGGGTAAAATTGCCGTTTTCGTCAATATTGTCCGAATTTTCGGGAGCGGTTAGGTCAATAAATTCGCCTATTTCCAGGTAGCTGTAATTGCCATACAATTTATTGCCCGTTTTTACCAGATTCATTTGCACGTCCTGCTGCCCTATTGTGCCTTTCAATTGTTTATAATAGCCGTTGGGCGCAGGCGCAGGCGTACTGCTATTCATTGGGTTGGCATCTGCCGGCTGCGGGGCATTGGTAATGTCCGTATCAGTTTGGGTAGTTGCATCGGCAGGAACATTTTTGGGTTTGCAGCCTGCCATAAGGGCAACCAACAATGTAAAAGCAAAAATACGTTTCATAACTACTGTTTTCAGAAGGTTTATCAAAAAGAAATAACAATGCCGCACAGGGTTGTATTGTATTTTCGGAGAGCCATAACCACATTTATACCCAAAATTGCGTTGGCGTAAGGAGTTACATCTCGTAGCCCAATATATTTAACATACTGGCGGCATTTTGTTCGGGGGCAAACAATTGGGTACTAATTTCGCCGGTTTCGGGGTTTCGCTGTACCAAAACGTGTTTGGGGCTTGGCAGCAAACAATGCTTAATACCACCATAACCCGATAATGACTCTTGGTAAGCGCCCACATGAAAGAAACCGAGATACAGTTTTTCATCATCGTCTTGCATGGGTAAATCTTTACCTCCTGCATTGAGGCATGGCAGGTACAGGTTGTTTCGATGCAGCTTTGAACTGTAAAAATCATTGCCATCGCAACTTAGTCCGCCAATGGTAACGGTTTGGTAGGGGTTTTTCCACTTGTTTACCGGAAGCAGTATAAAGCGTTGTTTTATGCCGTAAATATCGGGCAGGGTAGTCATGAGTGAACCATCAAGCATGTACCACGATTCGCGGTCGTTTTGGTGTTTTTCTGCCAACACCGAAAAAACAATGGCGCCGCTTTCGCCAACGGTAAAATTGCCAAACTCGGTAAAAATATCGGGTGTATCAACCCCTTCGCGCTGGCAGGTTTCTTTAATTTGATAAACAATTTCGCTAATGAGGTATTCATAATCAATGTTCGAGTCAAAAGCGTAGCGAATAGGCAACCCGCCGCCAATATTAAGCATAGTCAGTTCGGGGCAAACCTTTTTTAAATCGCAATACATTTGCAACAGTTTAACCAACTCGTTCCAGTAATACGTTTCGTCTTTTATGCCCGTATTAATGAAAAAATGGAGCATTTTAAGTTGAAACCGGTTGTTTTTCTTCACCACATTTTCGTAAAACGGAATAATGTCTTTATAACGCACCCCAAGTCTGGAAGTATAAAACTCAAAGGTGGGTTCTTCTTCGGCAGCTACTCTTATTCCAATTTTACACTCTACCTCGGGCTGAAGGTATTTAGTGTAAAAATGCAATTCCTCCATGTTGTCAATAACCGGAATTACATTGCGGTGCCCTTCATTGATAAGCCCGCTAATACGCCTAATGTACTCGCGGGGCTTAAAGCCGTTGCATATAATAAAGGTGTCTTTATTAATTTTGCCGTGTTGATAAAGGTTATAAACCAGATCAATATCGTAGTTGGAAGAGGTTTCTATATGAATGTTGTTTTTAAGTGCTTCTTCCAGAACAAACGAAAAATGCGAACTTTTGGTACAGAAACAATAACGGTACTGTTTATCGTACTGATGCTTTTCAAAAGCAAGTTGAAACAACCGTTTGGCTTTTTGGATTTGCGAACTGATTTTGGGAAGGTAGGTAATGCGCAGGGGCGTACCATACTGGTCAATGAGCGCTTTTAATGATACATCGTGAAAATAAAGGCAACCGTCAATAACTTTAAAACCTTCGGCAGGATCAAAGGTTTGTTCAATTAAGTCAATATACCTGTTTGTCATTGGCTAATTGGCAGACTTTTGTATGTGAAAAGATATTTCAGTGTTTTAATAAATAAAAAAAGGGCCTAAAAGTAAGTTGTTGTAGCAAACTTTATGAGCGAATAAGCAATTTAATTCAAAATTGTTGTAAATTTGTGGTGCAAAGCTACAAATGCTGCCCTATTTTAGTGCAGTTACAGGCATATTAAAATTGCAAAACACGGTAAAAGCATCAATTTATAGTTGGTTGCACCAGCCATTTACCCGTATGAAAGATTTTGGCAAAAGAATAATAGAGCATTTTGAGCCGCCCGATGTTTGAATTGGGTGTGGCCGCACGGCTTTTGCAGCCGTAGCAGGTTTATCTTTTGTAAAAAATCCGGTTTTCCGGTTTTAAATTCACCCATTTTTTGTATTGCCGCCCCGTTGCCTGTTTTCGGGCAACTTATGCGTTATTGACTACCGGCAATTTCTTTGGGCAATTTATACTGCTGTTTTGCCGGCGTGCTTCAGTTCACACAACACATTTACTATCTGCTGTATAAAATTGCTTATCAATATGGAAACAAATAAATTAACCGGAAAAAAGAAAAAAAGCGCCGAAAACGGAATTGACAACAACGATATTCTTACGCAACAAAACGCACCGCTCCACAATTTGCCCGAAGCAAACCCTGTAACCCATAAAGTGCAGCTACCACTCCATCAAATCCATGTATCTTCCGAAATAGGGCAATTACACCGGCTGATTGTACACAGCCCCGATGCCGGTATTGGCAAGGTAGTGCCCCGAAAATCGCAGGATTGGCTGTATGATGATATTGTGGACATTGACAAAATGCGCGCCGAATATAACGAATACCTGCAGGTATTGCTTTGGGTGCTTGACCCCGATAAAATACGCGGTAAAGAAGTTAACCCGGCTTTTTTTAAGCCGGCGCACAAAGAAACATATTTCAACTCCGATAAAGTAATGGATGTGGAGCACCTGCTCATAAGAATTCTTGAAATACCCGAAGTTCGAATAAGGCTGGTAACACATGTTTGCGCTGCCGAAAAATGCAGCCTTCGGGTTATTAACCGCCTGCTCGATTTAGATACCGAACTGCTTGCAAGGGTACTTATTACCGGTGTAATTTCTACCGATAAGGGCGACGAGTTTATTTTTCCGCCCATACCCAACCTTATTTTTACCCGCGATATTGGCATTGTGGTAAACAACCACCTACTGCTGACCAAACCGGCCGAAGATGCCCGTATAAGAGAAGCCATTATTACCAAATACATTGCCTGCTATGCCCTGTTTCCGGGAAACGGTGAATTTGAAGACCGCGTCATGGAAATAAACGGCGATAAAAGTTTTTTGCTGCACGGAACCGACAACACCGACCTTTCTACCGTAGAAGGCGGAGATGTTATGATGATTAGCCCCGACCACCTGCTCATTGGCTGTAGCGAGCGAACCTCGCCCAAAGGCATTGAAAAGGTAATCAGACAGGTGTTCAGGCGCAATGTGTTGCAAAAAGTAACCGTGGTTAAAATTCCTTATAAACGCGATTATATGCATATTGACACCGTTTTTACTCAGGTAAAACGCAATATGTGGGTGGTTTTCGGGCAGTTTCTCGACAGTTCGCACGATTTTAAAGGCAAATATATTTCAGATGTCATATCCCGAAAAAAAGATGAGCGGCTGGGCAACCGCGTAAGCATTACCCAATTTATTCGCAAACCCACCCTAAACGGGTACAGCATTAAGGTAAATAAGGTAAAAACGCTCAAAAAACTGTTCCAGCAAATCAGTTTTAAAGATTTCGGCTCGCGCGAGTGTACCATTATCCGATGCGCGGGCGGGCGGTTTCCCTACGATGAGCGCGAACAATGGACCGATGCCTGCAATCTGCTGGCCTTGCGCGAAGGCGTGGTAATTGGGTACGACAGAAATAAGGAAACCGAAAAAGAATTTATAAAACATGGTTTCACCATTCTAAAATCGGCCGATTTTATAGCACAAATGCAAGCAGGCACTCCACTTGAAGAAGTGCTGAAGGGTGATACGCTCATTTTGCTCCCCTCGTCGGAGTTGTCGAGGGCGCGCGGTGGTTCGCATTGCATGAGTATGCCCCTGCTGCGCAGCGACTGGCAGCAGGTGTAATGAACTGCAAACTCCAATCCATATATCCAACAAGGGACTTTGCTATTGTTGTTTTGCCTTGGTCCACAATTCCTGAAATTTAAGAATTTGGTCGTGGTTTCCCAATACAAACAATTGCATACCCTGCTTTAGTACTGTATCGGGCGGTGGGTTAACTATGTACTCGCCCGCTAAGTTTTTAAGCCCGATAACGCTTGCGCCCGAATTTTCGCGAATATTCAGCTGTTTAATGGTTAGTGGGCTGTTGTCGTTTGGCAAATGCTCAAAGCCAATTTCCTCCAAACTTACACTGGCCGAGGTTTCATTAGATAAAATTCGAAAAAAAGTTACCAAATCGGGTTTACCAATGAGCGTGGCCATAAAAAAGCCGCCCATTTCTTCAAGGGTAATAACTTCGTTGGCACCGGCCAGTTTCAGTTTTGCTTCCGATTTTTGGCTCAGGGCGCGGCTGATAATGCGCAGCACCGGGTTCATTTGCCTGGCTGATAACGATACATACACGTTTTCGGCATCATCGGGCAGGGTGGTAATGAGCGATTTTGCCTGTCGTATGCCGGCCATTTCCAACACTTCGTCGTGTGTGGCATCGCCGTGCAGGTACAGCAAATCTCCTCTTTCCTGAATTTTAGCTACTACAGCCGCCGAAGCCTCAATAACTACAAAAGGTACTTTATGTAGTTTAAAATGCTTTACCACTTCGGCTCCGTATCGCCCGAAACCGCATAAAATTACATGTCCCTTTAACTTGTCAATATTATTTTGCAATGAATACTCCATTACCATACGTTTCAGGTTTCCGTCTATAATGTAAGAAGTGAGGTTAGAAATAGCATAAGCAAAAGTGCCTAAATTGGCAATAATCAAAAAGGAGGTAAAAATACGGCCGGTATCAGTTAGCGGTTTTACTTCGGTATAACCCACGGTAGAAAGTGTAATTACGGTCATGTAGAACGCCTCCACAAAATTGTAGCCTTCTACCAACATAAATCCACCCACCCCCAACAGGGTTACAAACAAAATAAGGGCAAAACTGAGGTAAAAACCTCTCAGGTATTTTTGAAGTATAATAAACTTGCGCTTTCTGAGTTTAGTCTTTATTTTGGCTTTTATGCCATTTTGCCCTGCGGTTCTTGTGGTATTCATGATGTATGAAAACTCAAATTTTACTACAAAATTAATATTTGCAGTTGGAGTAAAGGCACAAATACCTTTTGTTTTTTGTGTGCTGCTTAATATACAACTGCCCCGGCTGTATTATGCACCGGGGCAGTTGTTTACCCTGTTAAGCTGCATCATCGGTTTCCTCCGCCGCCACCTCCACCGCCGTCTCCGCCGTTGTCTGGCGTAACCGGGGGTTGATCGGGCAATGGTGCGGGTGCATTTTCGGGCGTTTGGTTATTTGAAGGCTCTGTTGAAGGCGGCGGCGGGGGCGGTTCACTATCGCCGCGCATAGTATAAACAAAAACATTTCTCCTTTCCAAAGGGGCCAGGCTGTATTGATATACTTCACCGGTAGTTTTGTTTTCTTTCATGCGTTTTTTATCTTTGGCCGCAGCTATGGCATCATTAAACGGCGGGTCTGAGCTAATAGCCTGCAACATGCCTTTTTTATAGTGAAAGAAATACCATTTATAGTTTTTATCCTGGTCTTTGGCGGTTTCAATATAAATATTGAGAAAATTGCCGCTTTGGCGAAGTCCAATTTCAATCCATCCGTCAACCATTCGGTTTACGTATTTGTCGCCGGCAAAACTCAGTCCCAGTTTGCCGGTGCTTATAAAAGTACGGGTTACGGTATCAAAAACCATAGGCACGTTTGCAAAAATGAGTTTGTGGTCTAATCCTTTTTTGCGCTCTGCCAAATAGCCGTATGTTCCCATCATGCGCTTAAAGTCGCCCACTTCTTTTTTCTCTACCATGGCAATACCGGCATTGTAGAAATTTTCTTTTGAGTAATCCACTTCTGGTGCTTCGGCATTAAAGTAGCGTATAGCTTCGCCCATACTGCTAATAAGCGCATCATCAAAATAAAAGTCAAACCCTATGAGCATGTCGTTAAGGGTAAAACCGGTGGCGCCCACTTTGTTGTTGAGTTGTCCGGCCACATCAAGGCGGGTCATACCCCAATCGGTACCTAATTCAAATTTACCTTCTGCCACAACCTCGCCGGTATTGTCTTTGAGGGTAAGCATGTTACCCTGCGATTCTTTGCCGCTCAATTTTTCTGACGATGCTACGCGGAAAATATTTTTTTCGGCATTGTAATCCAGCTCTCCGCCGGTGCGGAAGAGATAGGCATCGCGGGTGGTACGTTTTTTGGTTAAGAAGGCCGGGTAGAGGTCGAGCAGTTCCATATCCTGCAAAATACCAAAGGTAAGGGTGTCTTTAAATTCACCAATAGGCGTACTTACGTCAATTCGTATGCTATCAGGGTTAATGACATCTTTAAAGGTAAACCATTGCGACCCGATTCCCTGAGTTTTGAGGGCAATTTTGGCAAACCCGTCAAAAACCAAGTACGGCTCGCGCGAGTCGAGAATAGCGTTTCCTTTGTAACCAATATTTTCGCTAAGCTTAAAACCGGTACTTTCGGGAATGTTGGTGGTTCCGAAGGTATAATGGCGGTTGGGGTCTTTTTCATCGGCTTCGGTGGTAATTTTTTCAAAGAACAGGTCTTGCCGTTTCATATTTTTACCTCGGTAGCGATACTCGCCATTGGCATCCATTTTATTGCGGCCCAGTATTTTTACATTGGCTTTGTAGAGTTTGTGGTATTCGTGGGTGCTGTCTGCCACAATCAGGGCGTTTTCGAGGGGGCGAATTTTGGCGTCGGGTTCAATAAATACCTGTGTATCGGGCGGACGAACCCGTGCATCGCCCACTTCAATAAAGGCTATACCATCTGCTTTCACGGTATTATCCTGCAGGTTTACCACCCCTCCCGATGCCTGAAATTTAAGCCCTTCCTGATCAGGGTCGGCGCTTTCAAAGTAGCTGAGTTTAGGGTCTTCGGGCATACGAATGTTTACCAGCTTGTCTTTCATGAGCCAGTAAAACTCTTTGGCGTTGGTTTTAAAGCGGTTGTAGGGCAGGTCAATAGGTATGCTGGGGCCGTTGGCTAAAAATTCGCCCAGGTATTGATCCATATCTACTCTTGCCTTTACATTGTAGGAGTTAAACGATACGCGTGCTGCCTCTTTGTTTTTAATCTGCACGTCGGCCGAATCGGACTTAAAAGTGCCCGAGGTAAAGGCAAAAGCTTCGGAGCGCAGAGAGGCATCGGGCCAGTTAATGGTTCCCTTTCCTTTCAGGCCGCTGTCGCCCAAAAGCAGGCTGCCTTTCAACTGCACTTTGTCTTCAAACATGGCAAACGGAAAATCGGTCATGTAAATGCGCATACTGTCGGCTTTGGGCACCCAACGCACATTTAGGTTCCGGTTGTGAGCGCTCGGAAACTCGGCATTCCCCACTTTTTTGCGTACCATGTTAAAGGAGTCGCAGGCAGCCATCATGGAGTCGGGAAGATAAATAAAATTTTCAGAGGTTAAGAGGCTGCTCAAATATTCCAGCCTGCCGCTTCCTATTAAACCTTTGTTACTCATATTGAGGCTGCCAAAAAATTTGCCCTTTTTATAGTTGAGCATACCGGCAGATTCGGTTTCTTTGTTAAAACCGAGTGAATTATCGGGTTGCAGACTGGTAACCTGCTGAAAGGGCGGAAAAATATCGCCGGTAATCATGGTTCCGGGAAAGGTAAGCAAATCGGGGGTTATCTCGTCTAAATCCGGAAACTTGAACGGGTCTAACTTAAAGTGAAAAATATCGCGTTTATAAGCTCCGTTGTAAATGCTTTTATCATCGTAAAACAGGTACGAATTACCTTTACTTTCAAAACGCGGGTAAGAGGGGAAATCTTTCAACCCTGATTTATTGTTGGCATCGTCAATATATAAAGTTCCTGAAACCGAACGAATTAAGGTGCTGATAGGAATGAGTTTGTTTTTCTCCTTATCGCCGTCTTCCAAAATATACACTTTCATTTGGTCAACAGAATCGAGCCCGATGTAAAAGGGGGCGTATTGGAAATCAAAATCAGTACCGGCAAAGTCAACGCTGCCTGCAATAATGGTACCGTCCATTTGCATGTTTCGGTTTTTCTGCACACGTAAGAAACCATTTTTGGGAAAAAGTTTTACCTGCTGCGAGTCGGACAGGGTAATTTGGTCAATGCCGGTAATGAGCATTTCTTTAGTTTCCAGGTCGAGTTGTGCATTTTCTGCCTGGCTTTTAGAAACCAACAATATGCGGTCGTAGTCAATTTCTTTCTTTTTAGACTGCATATAGTTATCGGTTTTCTGGCGTATGGTTATCATGTCGGTATCGGGGTCGTAGTAAATAAACCCGTCTTCCACCAGTTCAAAAATTACCCCGTAAACGGTTTGTGCCGTGTAGTTTGGGTTGAGGAATTTGGCAAATTCTTCGGCGGTGAGCTTGAATTGGCCACCTGCCGAAAAGGCATACAAGGCCGCAACAGGGTCAATATCGGTTGTTCCGCGGCGGTACCGGTTCAGTCGTTCCTCATCATAGAGGTTAAACGATTCAAAGATTACCGGAATGTCTTTTAGTTGCGAAACCATCTGGAAATTTACCACAGGTGTGTTCATTTTCCAGAAAATGGCATCAACATTGGCTTCAAGGGCGTGGTAAGACGACATGAAGGCAATTTTTGAACTTGCTTTACCGTCACGTACCAATCGCAATTCGGGGTCGCTGCCCATGAGGTAGCGCATGTTGAGTTGGGGGTGATAAACAGAATCGGAAGCAAAATAAAGGGAAACCGATGTTTTGGCAGAACTAACCTCTTTGTTTTCTTTTAACCCGAATAAAGTAGATTTTGCCGAAAGTATTTCGCGGTTGTCTTTGGAGTAAAAGTTAAGGGTGGCGCGGTCTTTTTCGGTACCGTAGCCTATTATTTGCGAGCCGCTCATGCCAAACCCGCCCCTGAACTCGGTTTGAGGGGCAAAGTTTTTCATGTAAATATCCAGCTCATACGATTTAAATTCGGGGAAAATATACTCGCCGTTTACCTTACCCGAAATTTGGTCGGTAAGAGTTCCTTTCAGGGGGCGGGTAAAGTATTTTTTGTGGTACAAAACGGCATCTTCCACCTTGTACTCGGTTTTTTTAAGGTCAATTTTATAGCCGGCAATTTCGCAAAACACCACATTGGGGTCAAAGCCGGCGCGTTCCCAGGTTACACGGCCGGTTTTTCCCTCCCACATGGTGGTTAGCGGATAATAATCGCCGCGTGTATCCACAATAAACATAGTGTCTTTGGCTGTGGCGCAAAACAAGCTGGCTTCGTCAAAGCTAACAGAGGGTATTTGGTTGTCGTATTTAAATTTGTAATCGGCCGATTGTGCTACCCATCGTTGCCCCGATGTTTTGTTGAGCATATCGGCTTCAAAAAAGTTATCCGAGAATTCGAGGAAAGCCATCAGGTCGTTGTACTGCCCTTTTTCGGCGCGTTGCAGCAGATCTTTGGTAATGCGCTGCCAGTCGGCAAACTTACCGGTTTTGGCGGTTGCCATCATGTTGTTAAGCGCCTTAAAATAGGTGTAAAAATGTGGGGTTACGCGCATTTTTTTGTCAGACATTATGTTGCATAGGGCAATTACCTCCTGCAAATCGCTGGCCGGCAGTTTGCCTGCCTGCGATGCGGCAATAAAAGTTTCTACGGTGTTTTGCGTTTCGGAGCTTTTAATTTTGCCAAACAACTCCCGCAATTGCGTATAAAAGGTATTGGGGTCGGTAGAAAATTCGCCTGCGGGAAACCGGAGTGCTATCCAGGAAGCCGAAGCAGTGCCCAGTACAAGGGTAAATGTAAACAGCAGCGCCAAAGCCAATATTCTTTTCGTCATAAATAAATCAGCATTAAAAAGTTTATAGTTAGTGTGCTTCAATTAACGCGTTGCGCAAAATAAAAATTGCCTGTAATTTAAGGGGCATAAAAAGTAATTTGTGCCCAATTGCCTTTATATTGCGTGCCGGCAGCTTTAAGTCCCTCGTGCTGTGCAGCCGTTTGCACCACCGCAACATCAGTGGCTAAAATGCCGCTTACCAGCAAACCGCCATTGGGCAGCAAAGCCCGGCGCAATACAGGCAGGGTTTCCAGTATTACATTTCGGTTTATGTTGGCAAGAATGTAATGAAATTGTTCGTGGGGTAAAATAGCGGAGTGGTTGCCCAGCCGCACTTCAATACCGGTAATTTGGTTTACTTCCATGTTTTCGGGCGTATTGCGGCATGCCCATTCATCGTTATCAATGGCAACAATAGCTGTGGCGCCTAATTTAGCTGCCATCATGGCCAAAATACCGGTACCACACCCAAAATCGAGTACTTTTTTCCCGCCAAAATCCAATTGAAGCATTTCCTGCAACATAAGGCAGGTAGTTTCGTGGTGGCCGGTGCCAAAGGCCATTTTCGGCTCAATGGTTAGTACATAATCAAACAAACCGGCAACAACATGAAACGGTGCGCGTATGAGTATTCGGTTTTCTACCACTACCGGTTCAAAATTGCGTTCCCACTCTTCGTTCCAGTTTTTTTCTTCCAAGGGCGCAATGGCAGTAACGGCAACAGCGCCCTGTTTGTTGTATGCCCGAATGGCTTTATGCAGTCGCTGTTCTTTAAATTGACCGCTTGGAATATAGGCTTTTATACCCGATGGCTGTAACTCAAAGCCGTCAAATCCAATGGAGGCCAGTTTTTCAACAATCAACTCCGACAATGCTTCATCGGAAACGGCAATTTCAATTACGGTATAGGGCATTGGCAGTAAATTTGCTTGAAAGATTATGAAAACCATGGTCAATAAACGGCAGCAGCTTATAGCTGCGCTAAGGTAAGGCAAATTTTACCAAAATAAAAAAGCGGCAACTTTGCTGCAAGAACAAAGCGCCGCTACTTATACCCTCTTCAAAATGAAAAATTACTTATCTGGCAAATGTTTTTTTCTTTCAAATTCATATCGGAGGCCTACACTCAAAGCTACCGAACCTACCGGCTGCCGGTTTTGGTGCCGGGTTTGTATTTCGGTACCGTTCCACATTGTTGTGGTGCGGTTATGAAATATAGGTGTTGCGCCCATAAAATCGGCTTTGGCTACTACCCTTAGCCGGTACATTTGTAGCAGACTATAACTTAACCGCATACCGCCCAATGCCGCCAATGCTGTGGCTTGTGCTGCATGTTGTACTTGCAGCAACTGGCTTTCGCCATCAGAACCGGTAAAAACCACTTCAGGCGAATTACTCCGCAACATGCCTGCCTGCAAATACAAATCGAGCATTACCCGGTTTTGCGGTATCATAATTACCGGCCCGGCTGCCAGCAGCGTGTTGCGCCAGTTTTGCGCCTGCATCTTGCCGCTTATCATGGCCGGCAGTTGGCGCATGGTATTCTGCAGGTAGTTGTTGGTTTGTACTGCCGAGGTAAAATGCGCCATGGTAGCGCCTATACCCAAGGTTTTGTACACCAAAACTGCACCGCCTGCCGAAACAACAAAGCCATTTTTGGCATAACCGCTCTGCTGGTTGGCATTTACAGAACCAAAAGAGTTGCCCGGAAGCAATATGCCTGCACTTACTTCTGCAAAAGAACGGGCGCCGCCTGTTTGCTGCCCTTCATTAACCGCCCATGTTTGCTCGTATAAACTCATGGGGCGTTTGCCTTGCTGTGCCTGTACCAAAGTGGCAGCACACACCAATAGCACTAAAACAATTGTTCTCATTTGTTTGGGATTTAATTAAGGGGTTTAAAATTACCTGAAACAGGCGGCAATTTATTGAGTATATACGAACAGATATAAATTGAGTTTCGTTTACACCCCAAACTTGATGTTTATTGTGCATGGTAAAAGCCCGTTACTCTGTTTCATATAAATTTGTTTTACCAAAATAAAATTCATTTCAAATTCAATAAAATAAAACTACACAGTGCACCTTATAGATGCTCTTACTCATTTGAGCTATAAACACCGTAAAACGCTGTTTTGATAAAATGGTTTGGTTATAAACCTTTAAACATAAAATTTAATTACAAATAAATAATTTTTCCTTATAACCTGCAGTTCTTATGCCGGCGCCAAAATACTTGCCGGCCCTACCCCGTAGTTTCTCAATTTCTTCATATCTTTAGGGCGGAAAATAAAATAACTAATGTTATGACTTACTTTGGACGAATAGTTCTTTGTTTCCTTACAGCGTTGCTGCTGCTGCCCGATGCACAAATGAAAGCGCAAAAGGTTATAAAACCCTCCTTCAGCACCACCGAAACACTGCCCCAATGGGCACAAATGATGTATGCCCCAAACCCCAATGTTTGGCAGGTTGACAGCGCTTACGCCGCATGGCGCCAACTGAACCCGGTTCAAAAAACAACCCATACGCAGTACTACAAAAAGTGGCGCCGCGCCGCGCAGCCCTATATTAACCAACAGGGCTTTATTGCCAAACCTGCTCCCCAACAACAGCGCGCCATGCAGGAAAAACGCAGCCAAGCTATTGCCCAACAAAACACCCTGCGCAGCAGCAGTTTGGCGCAGTGGTCTTGCATAGGGCCTTTTGAAACGTTTGAAACACAATACAACAGTTTGCAGCGCCCTAAATCGGAACAAGCAAACGTGTATTGCTTCGACCAGTCGTTTTCAAACCCCGATATACTGTATTGCGGTTCCGAAGGCGGCGAAGTTTTCAGGTCGAATAATAAAGGACTAGATTGGGTTTGCATAAGCCGAAATTACCCCATGAACGCTCCAACCGCTATAAAAATTCATCCCTACGACCCCGATATTGTGTTTACCGGCTCAGGCAACCGTATTTTCAAAACCTCCAACGGCGGCAACTCCTGGCAGGAAGTATATTCCGCCGGCGGTTTGGAGGTTAACGATATTTCCATTAACCTCTCTAACCCGCAAATTGTGCTGGCAGCCTCTCAAAACGGGCTGTACCGAAGTACCAACGGCGGCAACTCGTGGACACAATTGTACCCTCAACCTTGTTACGACATAGAACTAAAACCCGATGACCCCTCGGTGGTGTACCTGCTCAAGGGCAACCCGTCTCAAAACCGGTGCGAGTTTTTTAAATCGGTTAACTATGGCGCAACCTTTACCCAAATTTCCAACGGCTGGTACAACAGCACCGACCCCGCAAGGCAAGACGGCGGCGCCCGTATGACCGTAACCCCCGCAGACCCAAACCGTATTTATGCCGTTTTGATAGGACAAGCCAAAGACGGCGACAACGGGTTTATAGGCATTTACCGAAGCGATGACGCCGGTGAATCGTGGACATTGCCCAACCCGCCCGCAGGTGGCCCATACATCACGGCACACCCCAACCCGGCTTCTATTAACCCCGATGGCACCGGCTTTCACCAGGGGTATTACAACTTGGGCATTGCCGCCTCACATACCAATGCCAACCAACTGCTCGTCGGGTTTTTGAGCCTATGGAAATCGGAAAACGGCGCTGCAACGCTCACCCCGCTGGGCGGTTATCAGGGTTCACCCAACAACTACATTCACCCCGATATTCAGGAAATTGAAATGAACGGTTCCGATATGTGGTTTGTGTCAGATGGCGGGGTAAATTACTCTACCGATCTGGTTGCCAACCACGAAGCGCGAAACAAGGGCATTACCAGCTCCGATTTCTGGGGGTTTGGCACCGGCTGGAACGAAGATGTACTGGTGGGCGGACGCTACCACAACGGCAACACCGCCTGGTACCAAAATTATACCGATGGTGAATTTCTGGTGCTGGGCGGCGGTGAAGCTTCTACCGGCTACGTAAACCCGGGTGAAAACCGAAATACCTATTTTTCCGACATCGGGGGAAAACGCATACCCCAAACCTTTGATGGAGCCGTGGCTTCTATTCCCTTCGGCGTGTTTCCCAATGAAAGCTACTATCCCGCCGAATCGGGCGAGGTTGAGTTTGACCCGCGTTGCTACAATACCGTTTTTGTGACCAATCAAAACAAACTCTGGAAATCGGAAAACGGCGGTTCGCAGTTTACCCTCCTCTACGCTTTTGGTACCAATACCGCCGCCAACGCGCTCTACCTCGAAATTTCGCGCAGCAACCCCAACGTAATGTACCTTACCCAGCGAAATGCCGATACATGGGGAACCGGCTGGCTCTGGAAAACCACCGATGGCGGTACCTCTTGGTCAGCCCTTACCCTACCGCCCGGCTACGCCCGCCGTATGCTCATAGCGCTTAGCCCTACAGATGAAAACCTGCTTTGGCTGGCTTACCCCGATGGCGGCAATGGACAAAAAATTTACAAAACCGAAAACGGCGGCAACTCCTGGACAAATCTTACCACCACCACCCTCGACGATGAAAATATGCAATACATCATGCACCAGGGAGGAACCAACGGCGGTCTTTACATTGGAACCGGCCGCAGCGTTTTTTACCGAAACAATTCCCTGCCCGACTGGCAGTACTATGTTGACGGCCTCCCCGCCGAAATTTCGACCAATATTCTGCGGCCATACTATAAAGAAGGTAAAATTAGAATGGGTGCCTACGGAAAAGGCATTTGGCAATGCGATTTTTACGAACCCTCTGCACCGGTAGCGCAGCCTATGGTCAACAAACGCTTTACCGATTGCCCGGCCGATACCCTGCAATTTGAAGATTACTCTATGTTGCACCACAACAACGCCACCTGGCTTTGGGAGTTCCCGGGCGGCATACCCGAAACTTCTACCCTGCGCAACCCAAAAGTAACTTATCCCGAAACGGGCGTTTATGATGTTTCGTTAACCGTAACCAACCCTTACGGAAGCAGTACCAAAACCGTTGCCGGAATGGTAACCGTTAGCAGCGCCACCAACAACCTGCCCGCAGAAACCAACTTTGAAAGCGGAACGGGGCCGGTTCAGGTGGTAAACCCCGATAACAACATAGGATGGAGCCAGTATGACGTTGCCAATTGCCCCGAAAACGGAAATACCGCCTATTCTGTATCATGCTATACCTATGGCAACCCCGGTCAAATTGATGAACTGGTGTTTCCGCTCAACATTGATCTTACCGAAACCCCCTCTCCTGCCCTAACCTTCCGCGTGGCGTATGCCCCGTATGTTGATGGCGGCGGCGCATGGATTGACTCGCTTAAAGTGCTGGTGTCCAACAACTGCGGCAATAATTTTAACACCGCTTACGCCAACGGCGGCGAAAACCTTAGTACCACCACATCGGGCATTGGGCCCAACAACCTGTATGAATATGACTCCTTTGAACCTCAAAACTGCGATGAGTGGCGCAACGTTTGCCTTAACCTTAGCCAATACGCCGGACAGTTTGTAACCGTAAAAATTCAATGCCTCAACGGCTACGGTAACAACATGTACATTGATAACTTATCTTTCGACAACAAACCGCTGGTAGCGCCGGTTATTACCGGAACCAACGCGGGGTGCAACACGCAAATTTATTCCTATACAGCCCCTGTTGGCGGCTCAAACTACCAATGGACAGTTACCAACGGAACCATTCTTAGCGGGCAGGGAACCAATACCATACAGGTGCAGTGGACTGCCGGGCCGGGTAATGTGTCGGTAGCAATTGAACAGTAAGAAAACCGATGTCGGACTGTTTAGCAACCATCAGGAAAAAATGCAGCAATTCCGATTCGACTCTTTTTTTGTCGAAAAAGCAACCGCAAAAATTTATTTTTCAGACAATACCTATTATAACAATCATAGCCAATAACAATAGGAAGCTTGCAACACAATACATAAACCGCAAAAAATCTCAAACCGCAACTATTTTTTTCCGACAAATAGCCAAATCTGTATTTGTACAACACTTTTAGTGCCCTTACTTTTGCATGGTGAAAGTGTTTTACCACATTAACCTGTTAAACTAACCAAAAATGAAGAGCTTAAAAAGGTTGTTTTTGTGGGCATTCATTACCATGGCTGTTGTTTCTTTACATCAGAACAACATTTTAGCCCAGCCATCTCCCCCAACGGTAGATGAGGTGATTGCCCAATTAACTGATGCCGGCTTTGGCGACTGCCTTGCCACAGGTGGCGAATTTGCGACCGTTGAAGATGTTTTAGAATTTTTCTTTGAAAACTGCGCTCCCGAATTCCCCGGCGATACCATTGTACCACCACCGTTCCCGCCCTGCGAAGGCTGCCCGATTGGCGGAGGCCCTTGGGGACCGGGTGGACCTTGGGGCCCCGGCGGACCGGGTACCGGCGATACCA
>NBMY01000066.1 GCA_002212985.1 Sphingobacteriales bacterium TSM_CSS | reverse complement strand
CCCAAAACCCTTCCTGACAAAGCATTTCAAAGCATTCCTATCCCGACCTCGCGTTGTCTTAGTAAACAAACCATGGGTGTTTATTGCACAGAAATAGAACGGCTGTTCTTATCGGCATGCAAACCCGAAAACATAGGAGCGCGTGGGCCTTCGTTAAAAATGAGGTCTAAAACAGTTACCTGCGGATGAAACGGTGGATATAGCTGATGATAATCGGGATAATTGGCATAATTCATCCAAACCACCTCCATATTATTGCGGGTAAACAACTCCATGTCAAGATATCCCCGGGCTGCTTTGCCCGATATGTAATGCGTGGCGCAGAGTTGCCGGCAAATAGAAACCAATTTTTCCGATTTAGTGCCTTCAAAATCAAAATCAGCCGAAGTCCTTATCTGGGTTTTAATGCCCAAAATACGGCAAATGGCTTCAATAAAGGCCAAATTAATATTACTTAAATTGGTTTCATGGTGCAACTGGTGGTACAATTGCTCAAAAACCGGAGCATATTGGGCAAAATAAGGTGCACGCATATAGTTTAGCTGCATGGCCTTCCAATGACGGGCTGCCCATCGGTGGTCGCTAACTGTTGCCTCGCTTATTTTTTGGTAAAACCGCCCTTTTACATGTATAGGTATGGTAAGCCATTGCAGGCCGTTGGCCGTTTTAATAAGGTTGCGGTTGCGCCAGTCACGACGGGTATATTGCGCCTCATCATAAACCACAAACACATCGGCCAAGCCGATAGCATGAAAATAGCCCCGCCATGGTATATAGTTGGATTGTGTAATAAGTACTTTCAAGTATCGGGTTTCTTTAGGCGGGAAAAATAGAAAGCAATTGCACCGAAGGCGAGCGGGGTTTACTTTAACCCCTTTGCAGGCGGAGCCGATGACCACACATTTTCGGGATATTTCCAGTTAAACTCAGAATAAGTAATGCCCTGCTGAAACAAAATTACTGCCAGCATTACGGCAGAAGTAGTATTTACCGGCAATTCGTTCATTTCAAACCATTCCAGCCTGTCACATTTTTCGGGTTCTTTATTCAAAATGGTACCACTCCAACGGGTGGCATGGAAAAAGAAATGAATAATAGACTCATCATTCTTTTGCCGGTGCATGGCATGAACCATTCGCAGGTCTTCGTGTTGCAAAATAATGCCGGCTTCTTCATAGGCCTCCCTTATAAGGGCATGAGTAACCGACTCGGTAGGCTCTACCCGCCCGCCTACAAGGCTGTAGTTGCCGCCTTTTTTTCGAGGGCGTTTCAGCAACAGTATTTTGCCGTTGCTCTCTAAAATAAGGCTTACGGTGCAGGTATGAATGCTGTTTAATTTCATTTGGGGCGAAAATTAGCAAAAATTTGTCTGTTGCACAGATTTGTCTTAAAAAACAGTTCATTTTACCATATAGTTGTTGCAATATTACCGCCGGCACCACTTTTTACCCAAGTACTTCAGTTGCTGCAAAACAGCGTTGTTTACCTGAACAGCAAGGTTACACAACGTTTCCCAAGCAATTTATCTGTCGTTGTAATTACAATTGGCTATTTCAAGCAACAGGCTGTAAACAAAATCGGTAGCAGAGCGGTAATCGAGGTTTTTAACATCAAAATCAAACAGGGGGTAATCTTTTAAAGCTCTTTTCCCGATAGCCGAAACACAGTGCTTAATGGCCGGTTTATCAAAAGAGTTGGTGTTGGGGTTAAAAAATTGCTCGGTAAAACCAAGTGCTTCAAAATAAGTTCCATTTAAAACCCTAATTCCAACATGCAGCAGTTCTCTTATACACTGCGGCATACCATAATGAAAAAGGCAATAGTGCATTATGTATTCTACTACGCCGTGGGCAATGGTAAGCTGTTTGCGGCGTTTGTATTCTTTGGCATCTTGCAACAGTTCGTAAATAATATCGGCAACTTGGCCTGGGGTAGCAAAGTTGGTAATACCAAAAGTTGTTTGTGTGCAATACAACTGACGGTTAAACTCATCGGGCAATATGGCAAGCATTTTCTCAAATTCGCGAATCATAGCGGCATTTTTTTCCACTATGGCAGCATCTTCGTTTTCATTAAAGTACAAAATATGTACCCGCTCAATGGCATCCATTACTGTTCCGTGCGGCACAATCAGGTAGTCTGTTTTATAGGCTAAGTTAAGCAGCAGATAAGAAATACCCCGCGAAAAAATGTTGGGGTCTAAGCGCCTTACTTCCTGAAGTGTTTCTTCTGTCCATTTTCTGAAAAAGGAGTACTTAACCGATTTTTCTTCATCGGGCATTTGCCGTATATGCGAGCTGTCAATGGCTTCCAGATTGGAAAACTCGTTCAGCAGGGTATCGTCTTGCCGGTCGGCGCTAATGGCCATTTCTTTAAGGGCAAAGTACAATTTCTGCGGCGAGCCGTCTAATATACCCGTGTTAAATTTTAGGTAAATAATATCGTTGTGCAGGGCATAACGGCAATAGCGCAGGGCATAGTTCATTTCCATCAACTTTCGCATGAGCGATACATTGAGCGATTTTGCTTTTGCCATGGCAGTTTCTGCCCATATTTTACCCGTTCCGGCAACACCGCTAATGCGTTTTGACCCTTGAAGCAAGGAAAAATGAATTTCGTTACCCGTTACCTCAAAGTGCACATTGTCTTCCTTTTCGTCGCACAGGTAGGTAAAAAAGTGGCGGTAAGCCTCTAAGTAATTGCCCTTTTCGTATTCATGGGTGGCATTGTCGAGGCTTTGGTGTTGCAAATCGGTTTTATACGAATCGCTGTACCTGCCAAACTTCACATCGGGCTCTTTTGCATTGGGCGCAAAAAAATCGAAAAGAGCATCTATTACTTTCATCGGGTTATGTGGGTTAACGCTGTTAGGGTATGTTGCAGCATATCATCGGTAAAATCGAGGTGCGTTACAAACCTAATTTGGTTTGGACCAAACTGTATGCCTTTTACACCATGCTGTGCCAGTTGGTTTAAAAACCATGCTACGGTAACCTGTGGCAACAATTCAAAAATAACAATATTGGTATAAACCTTCAGCACTGCTGCCACCAGCGGGTGTGTTTGCAGCGCCGTTTCCAATTGCTTGGCCCTTTGGTGGTCTTCTTCAAGGCGGTTAATATGGTGTTGCAGGGCATATATACCTGCAGCGGCCAAGTAACCTGCCTGCCGCATTCCGCCGCCCATAACCTTGCGCACCCGTCTGGCCTGTTGTATAAAGGCAGTGCTGCCCAATAATACCGAGCCAACCGGCGCTCCCAAACCTTTTGAAAGACATACTGAAATGCTGTTGAACATGCCCTTCAATTGCTGCGGTTGGGCATTTATGGCTTGCAGGGCGTTAAAAATACGGGCGCCGTCGAGGTGCAGCAGCAAGTTGTGGTTATAACAGGTTTTGCTCAACTCCTGCATTTGGTGCAAATTGTAAAAACTGCCGCCGGTTTTATTGCAGGTATTTTCTATGACCACCAGACGGGTTTGCGGCAGCCAGTCGAAACGGGGGTTAACCGATGCCATTACCTGTTGCGGTGTAATGCGCCCTTCGGGGCCTTGCAGCAACTTAATGGCCACACCCGAATGGTAGGCATAGCCGCCGGTTTCGTATTGGTATATATGCGATGCTTCGTGGCAAACCACTTCATCAAGCGGTTGGGTGTGTACCTTAATGGCTATTTGATTGGCCATAGTGCCTGATGGGCAAAACAAACCGGCTTCCATGCCAAACATACCGGCACACTCCTGCTCTAAAGCAGCCACAGTGGGGTCTTCGCCAAAAACATCGTCGCCGGTTTTTGCGGCAAACATGGCTTGCAACATGCCGGGCGTTGGTTGTGTAACCGTATCGGAGCGAAGGTCAACTATCATGCGGTAGCAATTTTTTCACTTGCGGAGTCAAACGTTATCAGTATCTTACCTCAGTTGCGCCCATTTTACCGGTGTTGCTGGTATAAATGGTAAAGTCGGAGTTGTTTACGCTGCCGTCTAAGTTGCAATCGGCATCAAAATAACCCCCGCTGAAACCGGCTTGCAGAAAAAAACTGTTAAAATCAGAAAAACTCACCACCCCGTTGGCAAAACAATCGCCCGCAAGCAAGGCATATTTGCCGCCGCCCAAATCGGCCATAGTGGCAGTTCCGTAGCGCACATTTGCCGCATTAATAAAATTAACAGAACTGTTGCTGTTTGGCAAGGCCACCTGTACATTGCTCATAATAGGCACATGGTTTCGGGAGCGCAAAACAAGGTAATAGCTGCCGGCAGGTACGCCGTTAAAGAGTACGCCCTGACTGCCATCGGTATCCACCAATACACCGTCTTGCCTTAAAAAAGCGGCCCGTCTGCCCTGTAGCACATAGCCGGCATTTAATACATCTACCAATACCCAGTCTGCAATATTGGCAGGCACAGATGTGACGCTTTCTGTTCCGGTATAATTCCAGGGCGGGCGGTTAAAGGGCTGTGTGGTACTTATATAACCACCGGCAGCCAAAGTTGTGTTAAGGTTGTTGTTGGTTGCATTATAGGGACCCTGTAAAAATGCTTTTAAAAACACCTCGGCGCCGGGCAAGGTACAGGAATAGCTTGCGGTAAAGCCACCTCCTACCACAGACTGGTCTGAAGTAAACTGAACAAACAAGGTTGCGCCGCTTGACGTAAGTACCGGCGGCAGCGTTGTGCCCGAATAACTGCCCAATAAAGGCGCCGATGAGTTGGAACCATCGTATATCTTTACAAAATCGTAATCCAATTCGGTGCTGAAAGAAAGGAAAGTAAGGGTAACCGTGGTGGCTCCTGTTGGTGCCAACAGCCAGGAACAACTCAGGTTATTGGTGTAATTGTTGCTGCCGCTGCCATCGCTGAAATTGCCGCTGCAAGTTGATATAGTAACCGGTCCGCTGCATTGCTGAGGCGTACAGGCATAAGTTGTTTTCCAGCCGGCGGCTGTGCCCGAACCATCTGTGGTAAATTCAATATACATAATACCTGATGAAGCTGTTACGGCCGAAGGCAACGTACTGCCCGAAAATGTTCCCAACAGGGGCGCTGAGGCATTGGCACCGTTATACACCTTCAGCAGGTCGGTTGCCTGTGTATTAAACTCTACAAACGTAAGCACTATGGGCAATCCATCGGAAGGCGCAATGTACCAGCTGCAGTTCATATTATTGGCATAGTTTCCCGTACCGCTTCCATCGGTTATGGTACCGCTGCAATTGTTAATGGTAGCAGGGCCGGAGCAGAGAACGGGTAAATTGCAACTGTAGTTAACATCAAACCCGGCGCCGGTAACATAGGTGTCTGAAATAAACGTTATGTACAAACTGGGTCCGCTGCTGGTAATGGGCGGGGGCAGGCTGCTGCCCGAAAAAGAGCCAAGCAGCGTGGCTGAGGTGCTGGTTCCGTCGTAAATTTTTACAAAATCGTAGTCGGCTTCGGTATCAAAGTCGGTAAAGGTAAGGGTAACGGTTTCGGCGCCGGTGGGTGAAATAAGCCAACTGCAAGACTGGCTGTTGTTGTAGTTTTGCCCAGCGCTGCCATCGGTTATGGTGCCGGTGCAATCGGTAATATTGGTATTGCCGTTGCATGGGTTATATGCTTGTATTGTAATGGTTTGGGTGCTTATGTTTTGCAGGTTTGGCGTTACGCAGTTGTTAATAGCTGTAAGTGTAACGGTATAGTTGCCCGGAGCCGAAAAAGTGTGGAGTGGGTCTTTTTGGGTAGAAGTATTGTTTGCCCCCGATGCAGGGTCGCCAAAGTTCCAACTGTAGGCATTGGCATTAACAGACGTATTGCTAAACGTGGTGCTGGTGCCGGCCGAGCCGTAGGTAAAAGACGAGGTGGGTTGTCCGCTGATAACTGCCACGGCAACCTGCGGAGAAACCGATGTACAGCCCTGTGCGCTTACCACCGATACCGTATAATTGCCGGTAGCCGATGCATTGTAGGTGCTGGAAGTTGCACCTGATATGTTGCTGCCGTTAAGTTTCCATTGGTAGGTATAACCGCTGCCGGTAGGTGAAGCGGTAATTTGTACATTGCTGCCCGGACAAATGCTGGTATTTCCGCTTGTCGAAGCGCCTGCAAAATCGGAAGTCAGGCAGGTTGCAGCTGTTACTCTGCTTCGTATTAAGTTGCCGGGTTGCGTGCCAAAGCCGTTGTTAAAATTAATGCCGTTGGCGGTAAGGTGGCAATAACTCATAATGGTGCCACCGCCGGTAGGCGCCGGGCCGGGCGAGCAGGAACCCTCTACAGTATAGCAATTATCTAAGGCGGTGTTGTTGCCGTTCCATGCGCAGGCATGGGTATGCGGCGAGCCAAGATTGTGCCCCATTTCATGCGTAACACAGTTAACCGACCACGAGTAGTTGGGTAATTGCTGGTAAGTGGTGCTGATGTTGCTGTAGGCGTGCCGGCTACCAGAGCAAAGCACATCTAACCATGCTACACCGCCAAGGCCGTTGTCATTGGTAGAAAACAGGTGTGCCAAATCGCCGTTAAAACTGTTGCCTACCTGCGAACCAAAGGCATCTAAAGCAGCGCCCGATGAGCTATCGGGGTATGGGTCGGCAACTGTCCATACAAATATTTGCGAAATTTGGGTGCTGATGCTTTCATTGGCGTACAATGCTGCCACTACATTAAATAACCCTGTGGTATGGTTGGTAGCATTAACGGTGCTGCTGCTGAAATCGAGGTACATATCGTTGGCGCACTGAATATATACTTTCACCACCTTATCGCAAACCATCATAGCCTGCGGATTGGTTAATTCGGGCAAAGGCAGGTTTTTAAGCACGCCGCCGGAAGAATAGCCAGCATCGGGTGTTGCGCAGGTAAACGGGTTTTGAATAGTTAGATGGTGGTCGTTATATACCACATAATCTATGGTTTTGTTTTTGAGTTTGCCCAACGTAAAATTTCCTTCGTTGTTGGCAATTACGCCCATTACCTCGCCCTCAAACAGGCTGATAGCAGCAACTGAATTGTTGTCGCCCTGTATAATGCCGCGGTAATAAATACCCCGACAATATGGCAGATGGGTTTCTATGCCTTTTGCTTTGGCTTCGGTGACAAAAAAGTCATCGGTTAGGATGGTTGCCTGTGTTAGTTCAAGGGTAAAAGTGCGGGTTTCCGAAACAGGAACAGTAAGGGTAATGTTTTCAAAATTTCCCAGCAATGCTGCGTTCAGTTTTTTGGTATTAAGAGTTAAAAACCACGCATCGGGCGCCAGTTTTATCACGGGCAGGTCTTGGCGTTGCCGGTTATTATCAGAATTGGTAAACAAAGAAACCGGTCTGAACGGGGTTTTACTTTCCCTTAGTGCAGTTATTTGTGCGGCAACCGGCTTAAGGGGTTGCTGTGCAAATACGTACAGGGGTAAAACCATTATTGCCCAGCAAAGCATTACCAAACTATTTTTTTTATACCCTTTTGTTGCATTGTTTGTAATTACAGGCTGCATACCAACACTTATTTTTAAAGAGAAGCTAAAATGATAAAATTGAATTTGCAAAAATACAAAACCCCTCAAAGCAAACATGCAATGAGGGGTTTAAATTTAGCAAAAACTTAAAAGCGGTGTAAAACAGGTTTGTCTGTTACATCATGCCGCCCATTCCGCCGCCGGGGTGGTTATGTGCAGCAGCTTTTTCTTCTTCAGGTTTATCAACAATAAGGCATTCGGTGGTGAGCAACATACTGGCAATGGAAGCGGCATTTTCCAATGCTACGCGGGTAACTTTGGTGGGGTCAATTACGCCTTGCTCCATCAGGTCGCCGTATTCTTCGGTATGGGCATTAAAGCCATAAGCGCCTTTGCTGCTTTTTACCCTTTGCACAATAATAGAACCTTCCATACCGGCATTGGCTGCAATTTGGCGCAGGGGTTCTTCCAAAGCGCGCTTTACAATTTCAATACCGGTTTTTTCGTCGTCATTGGCACCTTTCAGGTTGGTAAGGGTAGAAATAGTGCGAATGTAAGCCACACCGCCACCGGGCACAATACCTTCTTCAACAGCTGCGCGGGTTGCATGAAGGGCATCGTCAACGCGGTCTTTCTTTTCCTTCATTTCTACTTCAGTAGGAGCGCCAACATACAACACTGCCACACCGCCCGATAATTTGGCAAGGCGTTCCTGCAGTTTTTCGCGGTCGTAATCAGAAGTAGTGGTTTCAATTTGGGCTTTAATCTGGTTTACGCGTGCTTTAATATCATCGGTTGCGCCGGCACCATTAATAATGGTAGTATTGTCTTTGTCAATTACTATTTTTTCGGCACGGCCAAGGTATTGCAGGTTGGCGTTTTCTAATTTGTAGCCGCGCTCTTCAGAAATGGCAGTACCACCGGTAAGAATGGCAATGTCTTCGAGCATGGCTTTGCGGCGGTCGCCAAAGCCGGGGGCTTTAACTGCAGCTACACGGAGCGTACCGCGAATTTTGTTTACTACCAGAGTAGCAAGCGCCTCGCCGTCAACATCTTCGGAAATAATCAGCAAGGGGCGGCCGGTTTGTACCACTTGTTCCAAAACAGGCAGCAACTCCTTCATGTTCGAAATTTTCTTGTCGTAAATAAGAATGAAGGGGTTTTCCAATTCTGCTTCCATTTTTTCGGCATTGGTTACAAAATAGGGCGACAGATAACCGCGGTCAAACTGCATACCTTCTACTACATCAACATAAGTATCGGTACCTTTGGCTTCTTCTACGGTAATAACGCCTTCTTTTTTCACTTTCTCCATTGCTTGGGCAATGAGCTTGCCAATTTCGGTGTCGTTGTTGGCAGATATGGTGGCTACTTGTTGTATTTTTTTGTTCTCGTCGCCTACTTGAACCGACATTTGCTTAAGGGTTTCCACTACTTTTTTTACAGCTTTGTCAATGCCGCGTTTCAAATCCATGGGATTGGCCCCGGCAGCAAGGCTTTTTAAACCTGCCGTTACAATAGCCTGCGATAAAACGGTGGCGGTGGTGGTGCCGTCGCCGGCTACATCAGAGGTTTTGGAAGCTACTTCTTTAAGCATTTGAGCGCCCAGATTTTCCATGGGGTCTTCCAACTCAATTTCTTTGGCAACGGTAACACCGTCTTTGGTAATGGCAGGTGCGCCAAACTTTTTCTCAATAACTACGTTTCTGCCTTTCGGGCCAAGCGTTACCTTTACGGCATTGGCCAAGGCATCTACGCCTCTTTTAAGTTTTTCTCTTGCGTCGGTTTCGTACTGAATTAACTTAGCCATAATACTATTGACTTGTATTTAAATGTGATGAAATAAAAAATAAAAAACAAAAAGCCGCTTTACACAACGGCAAAAATGTCAGATTCGCGCATAATGAGGTAATCCTCGCCGTCAATGGTTAATTCGGTGCCGGCATATTTACCGTACAATACGCTGTCACCTACTTTTACGGTCATAGGCTCGTCTTTTTTGCCACCCCCAACGGCAACTATAGTGCCTTTTTGGGGTTTTTCCTTGGCCGAATCGGGAATAATAATACCACCTTTGGTTTTGGCTTCAGCCTCGGCGGGCTTTACAACTACACGGTCTGCTAACGGTTTAATGTTAACGCTCATAGGGAATGTTTTTTAATGATTTTGGTGTGAACGTAATATTGTTTCACTTTGGGGCTGCATATTTTGTGCCAAGCTGTTTTTTGCGTCATTTTTTCCGATTTTGGTGCAATTATTGCGGTTTACTACGGAAATTTTGTCACGATAAATTTTTTCTGGTAAACTTATACCGTCAAAATGGGTCAAATTCCTATATTTCGGGGCGACCACAAAATTGCCTACATAAAAAAATCCGATTGCCACATGAAACAACTGTCTGCCAACTGGCTAACTGAAGGGTTAATTGATGCCGAATACAAAAAATACATTTTGCTGGCTTACCTGCACGAAGTAAGGCAGCATTTTGACGAACGCCGCCTCTACCCTTTTCTGTCCGATTTGGTATATCATTACCGCAGCCTGCTCAACCTGCAACAAAACAAACAGGCTGTAAGCACACAGTTTCCGCACAAAATTAAAAAGGTGGACCTCGACAATTTTACCATTGAGTATGAAAAACTCATGAACGACGACCGGTATATGGAAGAAATTGAAAGCATACTCAATTTTGCTGTTCCAAAAATTCAGGAAGAACTCAATACCGGCACCGAAATTTATGAATTTGTTGAAACCAGCATCAACATTCAGCCGGTAGGCATTGTGCCGCTTAACTCCGATGAAGGTTATCTGCTAATTTGCAATGGTAATTATACCGATATACAGGTTTTTTTGTATCAGGTTTCTATATTTGACAGCGCGCACGAAAAATACCGGGCGGTAAAAACCAATTTTGTAAGCAGTTATGCTCGTAGCCTCAGCAATACCCTTGAAAATCTGAAACTACAACTCATTCGCCAAAACAAATCGTTGCCCAACCCGGCAACTTTTGCCGTGCAGAGTGCCCGTACCTTTCCGCTGTACGAAACCCTGCTGCCGGTAGCAAAAAGAAACCTTATGCGGATGCTGGGAGCAGGTTATTCTGCCTGATTTTACCGCCGTACTGTCCGCTTAAACCAACTATAAAACAGATGAGCAACAAAAAAAATAAAACCCGTTTTGACGGAATTGTGTATTCTACCAATCCAGACTTTGTATTTAACAGCCCCGATTCTGAACTGCCCGAAGAAAATCCTTCGCCCGATAAACAAAACCTTCGGGTAAAGGTGGAACGGAAAGGCAGAGGGGGTAAAACCGTTACCTTAGTTACGGGTTTTATAGGCCCCAATGATGATTTGGAAGCATTGGCCAAAACCCTTAAAACCAAATGTGGCGTGGGTGGCAGCGCTAAAGAGGGCGAAATTGTGTTGCAAGGCGATTTTAAGCAAAAAGTTGCCGAAACCCTTAAAACAATAGGTTATACCAAAACCAAAACGGTGTAGCAACAAAAAAGAACATCGGACGGTAAAAGCTTACCCCGCTTTACGAGCCATAACTTTGTGGGCGCTATCTACAATATTGGCAGTATCTAAACCGTATTTTACCATCAGTTCTTCGGGTGTGCCGCTTTCGCCAAACTTATCTTTTACGGCTATCATTTCCAGCGGCGCCGGAAAATTGCGACACAACACTTGCGCTATGCTATCGCCCAAGCCACCGTTTTGCTCATGTTCTTCGGCTGTTACCACGCAACGGGTTTTAGAAACCGATTGCAAAACAGCTGCTTCATCGAGTGGTTTAATGGTATGCATATTGATAACTTCGGCACGAATACCCTTTTGAGCCAATATTTCGGCAGCTTCCAGCGATTTCCACACTAAATGCCCGCAGGCAATAATGGTAACATCGGCGCCGGTTTGCAGTATTTGCGCTTTTCCAATGGTAAACTCTTGGTTGGCGGTGGTAAAAATGGGCACTTTTGGCCGCCCAAAGCGCAAATAAACCGCCGAGTTTATGCCGGCAATGGCTATGGTAGCCATTTTTGTTTGCATATAGTCGCAAGGCACAATTACCTTCATGCCCGGCAGCATTTTCATCATACCAATGTCTTCCAGAATTTGGTGGGTAGCGCCATCTTCGCCAAGGGTAAGGCCTGCGTGCGAAGCGCAAATTTTTACCGCCTTGCCCGAATAAGCCACCGATTGCCGTATCTGGTCATATACACGACCGGTAGAAAAATTGGCAAAAGTGCCGGTATAGGGTATTTTACCACCTATGGTAAGGCCGGCTGCTACCCCAATCATGTTGGCCTCGGCAACACCAGTATTGTAAAAACGGTTCGGAAATGCTTCTTTAAATTTACCCATTTTAAGCGAATCGGTTAAATCGGCACAAAGCGCTACTACCTGCTCATTTTGAGTACCAATTTCAAACAAGCCATCGCCAAACCCGCTGCGGGTATCATTCATGCCCAAAACCGGGTATTGCTTTATTTCCATGATGATTATACGTTGTAATTTTTTTAAAATTCTGTACTTTTTCAGGCATTTATAAACGCGCAGCCCTCTTCAAATCTCAGCTCTCAAGTCTCTTCTACTTCCTACCCTCTACTTTCTACCCTAATAGTCACCCCATTTGGTTTCGGGTAATTGCGCCAAAGCCTTTGCCAATTGTTCGTTATTAGGCGCTACACCGTGCCATTTATGAGTGCCTTCCATAAAATCAACCCCTTTACCCATTTCGGTTTTCATTAAAATAACAATGGGTTTACCGTTTCCACAGCGTTGTTTGGCATATTGCAGGGTGGCCAATATTTCATGGGTGTTGTGCCCGTTCATGAGCAATACTTCCCAGCCAAAGGCACGCCATTTATCGGGTAAATTTGCCAGCGACATAACTTTTTCGGTAGGGCCGTCTATCTGTTGCCCGTTCCAGTCAACCGTAGCAATAAGGTTATCAATTTTATGATGTGCAGCAAACATGGCAGCCTCCCAAATTTGCCCTTCCTGCAACTCGCCGTCGCCATGCAACGAAAAAACAAGGCGCAAATCGGTATTCAGTTTTTTGGAAAGCGCGGCGCCGGCAGCCACCGATAAACCCTGCCCTAAAGAGCCGGAAGCAATGCGCACACCGGGCAACCCCTCTTTGGTGGCCGGATGCCCCTGCAGGCGTGAACCAATTTTGCGAAAAGTGGACAACTCGCTGACCGGAAAATAACCCCGGCGCGCCAGCACACTGTAATATACCGGCGTTATATGCCCATTTGAAAGAAAAAACAGGTCTTCGCCAACACCATCCATATAAAAAGGCTGTGGCTGAATGTGCAACACATTAAAAAAGAGGGCGCTCAAAAAATCGGCACAACCCAACGAGCCGCCGGGGTGCCCCGATGCTGCAGCATTGGTCATGCGTACAATATCGCGCCGTATTTGGGTTGCCAGTTCTTGCAGTTCTGTTACAGAGAGCATACAAAAATATAAGTATGTAAACAAAATTGCGGCAAATATAGTTATTGTTTGCCTAAAAACAGGAAAATTGCAGAAATTGCAGCAACTTTATGAAAAAGTAACTCCGGCAGCCGTTGGCAGTGCAAAAGATGTAAATTAGCCGACAATTTGAAATACCAACCAATTGCCTTTATTTTGCGTTAAGAAAGTAAAATAGCACAGCACCAAACACCTTGTCTTGCATGGTTAAATATTTATTGACTTTATTTTTTATATTGGGCGCATGGCTTTGTGCCGCGGCGCAAACCTCCTTTGAAAAAACTTACGGCGAGCAGAGTCGCAACGAACTCGCTTCGGAACTTATTCGCACATCCGATGGGGGTTTTGCCTTAGTAGGCTACTCGGCCAGTTATGGCAGTGGCAGCAACGATGTATATCTGGTAAAGACCAATGCTCTGGGACAACAAATCTGGTACCGCACCTATGGCGCCAATACCGATGACCGCGGCGCTGCTTTGCAGCAAACCGCCGATGATGGTTATATAATAGCCGGAATTACCGGCGTAAACGGACAACATGATATTTACCTTCTTAAAACCGATGCCGATGGCTCCGAACAATGGTCGGTGACCATTGGCGACCCCGATACCGATGACTGTGCAGCCGCCATTCTTTCCGCTCCCGATAACAGCTACGTTATCCTGGGCGGCAACCCGGGCATGGAACTTATTAAAATAAGCACTTACGGCATAGTACTTTGGCAGCATAATTATGGCAATGCAGAAACTTCTGGGCAATCATTGCAGGCAACCCCGGATGGCGGATACCTGCTTTGCGGCACCGCCCCCGACCTGGTGGGTGGAACCGTAATGCTGCTGGTAAAAACAGATGCCGAAGGAAATACACAATGGACACGTACCGTAGCCGATGCTCCCAATATGTTTTATACCAATCTGGTAACCGGCAGGTATGCTATCCCTTTGTCCGATGGTGGTTATTTAGCCGTTGGCCATACCCATACCGACGGGTACTTTAAACTCATTGCCCATAAAACCAACGCCTACGGCGATACAGAGTGGACCAATATTTATGAACCCGGCGCTTCCCTCAATGCCAATTACGGGTACCTGCAAATTATTCCTAACCGCATATTGCAAGAAACCGACGGCAGTTTGCTCATTGCAGGCAGCTACCTGAACACAGCAGGCAGCCAAGCATTTACCTGGCATCTTACTGCCAATGGTGTACTGCTTACTGAAACCCTGCACAGTTTTGGTATTTTACCCCTGTGCGATATTAACAGCGCCCTGCAACTGCCCGATGGCACCCTTGCCATGGCCGGCTACACATCGGGGCAAAATGCTCCGGGTTTTGATGCCCTGCTGTTTGCCGCTACCCAATCGGGGGCGCCGCTGTGGACCCAAACCTTCGGAATGCCGGGTAACCTTAACAATGAATGGGGATACGACCTGCTCCCTGCCTCGCAAAATACCTATCTTTTTGCCGGTCAAACCAACAGCTACAGCAGCAACGGCAATGAAGATGTTTACCTGTTTCAAACCGATCCCGCCGGTAATGTGCTATGGTGGAAAAATTATGACTATCAAGGATTTACCGACGTTGCCTGGGAAATTGCACCGGCCTACGGCGGCGGCTATGTTGTAAGTGGCTTTACAACAAACGACAACGGGGTAAACGATACTTACCTGCTCAAAATTGATGAAAACGGAAACAAACTTTGGGACAAAACCTTTGGAATAACCGCCAACGACCGCGGCTGGGGCATTAGCGCCACACCCGATAACGGTTTTGTTATTGCCGCTCAAGTAAGCGATACGCTGGGTGCAAGCATGCTGGGCATGGCCCTGAAAACCGATGCCGACGGCAATGTGCAATGGTCGCGCCTGTTGGGATACAACATAGCAGTTGTTTACCACATAAAACCCACCTCCGACGGTGGGTATATTGTAGCAGGCCGAAGCCGGCAGCCACTTCCCGCAAGCACCGAAACCAAGGCTTACCTGACAAAACTCTACAGCAACGGCCAAACCGAATGGGAATTTTTATTTGGCAACTCTACCTGGGCGCGCTTGTTTGATGTAACCGAAACCTCAGACGGGGCATTTATGGCAGTTGGCAGTATTTTAGATGTTGTATCGGGCAATTATAAAATGTACCTGCTAAAGGTAAACGGCGGCGGCGGCATTATTTGGGAAAATATGGTGCCCGTTGAAGGCAATAACTTTGGCAACTACAAAGTGCTGGAAACCGAAGACGGCAACTATGTCTTTACAGGCAACGTAGAGTTAAGCCAAAATCCGCTCAACAGGCAGGGTTACCTGCTTAAAACCAATACCTACGGAAACGAACTGTGGAGCCGCTACTACGGCAATAACATAGGAACCGGAACCGTGTTGTACGATGCCTGCCAAAATGACGATGGCGGGTTTATGCTATTCGGCGGCATCTTGGCCAATGGAACCACAAGCGATTGCTATCTCATAAGAACAGACCCCACCGGCGAGGTATCCCAATACCCGCCCACCGGCATTATGCCCCAACAAAACACCGAAAACACAGCCCTGCAAGTATGGCCAAACCCCAACAACGGCGTGTTCAGCATTGGGGTAACCGGTTTTCAGGGCATGGGGCAAAACCTGCATCTGGCAGTATTTAACCTTAGCGGACAAAAGGTATTGGAACAAAACCTGTACCCCACCCCTAACCAAACAACGCTGCAATTGCAATTACCCGGGCTGCAGCCGGGATTATATACCCTGCAATTGCAAAACGGGAATACCTTGCAATATGCCAAAATGGTACGGTGGTAAAAAAAGTTGGCGCCTAATATAAATTGCAGTCATGTTATAATTTACCTCGCCTGCACTAAGTATTGCAACTCCTGCCAAACCAAACCCGTTGTGTTTGCGTTTAAAAGATTTACCGTATCTTTGCCGCAAACACCTACTACCATGCAAGACATTACCGTAGATGAACTGAAACAACGCCTCAATAAGGGCGAGGAAATTATTGTAATTGATGTGCGCGAACCTCATGAATATGCCGATTATAATATTGGCGCACGTCTTATTCCGTTGGGTACTTTTGCCGCCCACCTTGAAGAATACGAAGACCATAAAAACGATGAAATAGTTCTTCATTGCCGGTCTGGTAAACGCAGCGCTACAGCTAAAGAAATTATGGTGGCGCAGGGCTTTACCAAAGTCCGAAACCTATTGGGTGGCATGTTGGAGTGGCAGGCTAAATTTGGGTAAACAAATACAATCATTTTACCCGGGTTGCAACTATTCTTGCTTACCACACCGCTCATGAAAAAATGCTCCAAACACCTGCTGCTATACCTGCTTCTGGCAACCGGAGCGCTGCTCTGCTATTGCCGTTCGGGCATCAATATGGAGAGTACTGCGCAACAATCTCCATGGCTCAACCATAACGACACCGTTGCCTATGTTGGCGCCGAAACATGTAAAAACTGCCATGCAGGCATTTACGAAACTTTTATGCGCACCGGCATGGGTCAATCTTTTTACCACGCCACCCCGCAAAAAAGCGCCGCCCGTTTTGGACCGCATATTGCCGTTTATGACAGCATAAACCGCTTTTACTACCACCCTTTCTGGCGCTCCGATTCCTTGTTTATATTGGAATACCGCCTTTTGGGAAAAGATACCGCTTACCGCCGCGAGCAATATATAAAATACATTATCGGTTCGGGGCAACACACCAACTCGCACCTGTTTGAAGAAAATGGCTACCTTTATCAGGCGCCCGTTACCTTTTACTCGCAAAAAGGCATTTGGGATTTAGCGCCCGGCTTTGAAGGCGGGTTCAGTTCAAGGTTTAACAGAATCATTGGACAAGAGTGCATGACCTGCCACAATAGCCTGCCGCAGTTTAACCAAAATTCCGAAAACAAATTTGACCAAGTTCCGATGGGCATAACCTGTGAGCGGTGTCATGGGCCGGGGCAGTTGCATGTGCAGCAAAAATTACTGGGAAACATAGTAGATACCGCCACTCAAACAGATTATACCATTGTAAACCCGCGCAAGTTGCCCACCCGAGAACTGCAAATGAACGTTTGCCAACGCTGCCATTTGCAGGGTGTTTCGGTACTGAAAGCGGGAAAATCGTTTTCGGATTTTAAGCCGGGTATGAATTTAACCGATATTATGGACGTTTTTCTTCCCGAATTTGACGGCAACCAAACCCGTTTCATCATGGCTTCGCAGGCGCACCGCCTAACCAAAAGCGCATGTTACCAAAACAGCAACATGACCTGCCTTAGTTGCCACAACCCGCATATTAGCGTGAAGGAAACCCCTCGCCAAACTTTTAACAATGCCTGCCTTAAATGCCATACCACTGCCGGCAAATCGGTTTGCACAATGTCCGAAGCAAAACGCATAAATGCTAATAAAAACGATTGTTCGGGCTGTCACATGCAGGTTTCGGGCAGTATAGACATACCGCATGTTACTATTCACGATCACTTCATCAGGAAACCCATATCGGAAACCGATAAAAATCGGGTAGAAAACTTTATAGGTCTGGTGGCCGCTACCGGTGGCAATCCTGCTGCCATTACGCGCGCCAAAGGTTACCTGCATTATTTTGAAAGCTATACCGCCTCACCGCCCTTACTCGACTCGGCACAGCATTACCTGCAATTAGCCAATAACCCGCCCGACGAAAAATTGCCTGTTCTCATACATGCCCTTTACCTGAAACAAGATTTTTGGGGCATAAGCAAACGAGCAGCAGCGCTACCGCCCGCCCAAATTACCGATGCCTGGACAGCTTATCGAATTGGGGAAGCCTTTTTGCAAAACAATACGCCCGATAAGGCACAGCCTTATTTCGAAAAGGCCTGCAGACTACTGCCCCTGCAGCCCGATTTTGGCGCAAAATTAGGCATTTGCCTGCTGCAACAAAACCGCTTTGACGAAGCACGTAAAGTTTTACTTGAAGTATTGAAAGAGCACAAAAACCACGTGTCGGCGCTTACAAACCTTGGGTTTATTGAGGTAAATACAGGCAACCTGCAACAGGCAGAGCAATATTACCGGCAAGCGCTGCGCCAAAACCCCGGTTACGAACAGGCTTTAATGAACATGGCCGGGCTTAGGTTGCTGCAACGCAATACCGCAGAAGCCAAAAAATTGCTCACGCAGTTGCTTGCCCAAAACCCGCACAACAAAGAGGCCAAGTTGCTCATGCAACAACTAATAAAATAGCGCTGTCAAATAGTTTGGTTAACAGGCGTAGATAAAACTGTTGCCCTAATAACCACCAATAAATTTGCGCACAAACCATTCTATGGCTAAAAACAGCAACAGAAACAAAAACAACCACTTTAGGTTAATGAGCGGCTGCGTTTTAAAACTACTGTATTGTACCGGCTTAATGTTGGGTTGTTGCTGAATGTAGCTTAACAAAGAATCAATTTGGCTTGGCGGCACAACTGCCCCCCCGTAGCGTTGCGCCATAGCATACAAAATGCGGTGGTTGGCAACGGTTTGTACAGTTTCCAATTGCAGGGGCACCACGCTAAAACTGCCCTGTGCCTTATACTCCTGCCCGCTAAAGGTGGTTTTGGCCAAATAGGTATAATTGCCAACGGGTAAAATTCCGGTATTAAGGGTGTAGGCTTTACCTGTTTTATTAAAGGTAAACGGGTACGATTTACCATCTTCGCTGGTAATGAGTATGTTTACTTCGGGGTCGTTTATTAGTTCGTAACTGTCATTGTACAGTTCGGCATCGAAAGAAATGGCTTCGTTTTCATTGTAGAGTGTTTTGGGCATGTTTACCCTAAACTTACGCTTATCGTTTTTTACCGAAAGATACTGCACAATTTTTGACATCATTACATTAAAAGCATCGTGGCTTTGCTGCTGCTTAAAATTGTAAAGGCGCCAGCGCCAAAGTCCCTCGCCGCAGAGTACGGCCATTTTATACCCGCTGGCCTGTTCAAGTACCAGCAACGGATAATCGGTATTAACCGTTCCAATTTTTTGTTTAAGGAGTACTTGCGCAGTAGGCGCTGCTTTATACTGCCCGAAAGGCGCTTGCAAAGGTGGCAGAGTAAGCAGGTTTTGCACCAGTTCATTTTCAAAGGTAAAGAGGCTGAAATTTCGCTGAAAATCTGCCTTTGCTTCGTTGGGGTTTCCGCCGCCGCCATTAATCTGCACTATGTTTTGAGCCTGATTGAGGCTGCTGAGGGCGGTTTGGGCTGTTACAATAAACCAAAGGGGAATATTTGCACTTTTCAATTGCCCTAAAACAGTGGAAGCATTGTTAACCGCCGAAGGCAGTCCGTGCAAAATAGCTAAATCGTAATCGCGCACAGCTCCGTTAAAATTGTTGATATAAGCAGTTGTTACCTGATAGTTTTTATTGGTTTCTATTGCCTGTTTCAGCGCCGAAACATCGGGGTGCGGGCTGTTGGCAAGGAGCAGTATTTTCTGGCGGTTGTCGAGCACTTCGATATAAACATCTTGCCGGTTGTTTTGCGTAGTTGCTTCTCCGCTTAAAGGAGCAACCTGTATTACATAATGCTGAATACCGGGCGAATCGGCATCTAAGGTAACCTCTTCACTGCCGGTAAAATTGGCAGAGTTTATTTTTACCGCTTTCCCGAAAACTTTGGTTCCATTGTCTTTGCCCTTGCTAATGCTAATGGCGGTGGTTTCGTTGTTGCAATTTTTTGCCGATACGTCAATTCGTATGGTAAACTTGTCGCCCAGATATGCAATTTTGTTGTGTAAAACCTTGTCTATGACCACATCTCGGCGAGGGGTGGTATCGCCCAGTGCAACAGAGAAAACCGGCACATTAAAGCGGCTGTTGGAGTACAAGGGGTTGCTGCCCTGGTTGTAAATGCCGTCGGTTGCCAAAATAATGGCGCCAACGTTTTGGTTGGCGTAGTTGTTATAAAGCTTGTCGAGGCTGTTTGAAATATCGGTTACTTTATCGGTAAAACTAAACTTCAGCCCGTCTTGCAAATCGCTTCCGAAATGATAGGAGGCAACTTTGTACTGATTGGTTAAGTTTGCCGCCAATTGTCGCATTTTGGCAGCATAGGCTACTGTATCGGCCGGTTGTTTAAAAGCCATGCCTACCGATTCTGAATTATCCTGCAACAATAAAATGTATGGATTAACCACCTCAATATTGCGAGATTTGAGCAGCGGCGTAAGCAATAAAAAGGCAATAACCGAAACGGTTAACCACCTTAACACCGAAAGCGGTACTAACATGCGCTTTTGGGCAGTGGTGGCTTCTTTAAACGAATTGTCTTTATAATAAAGGGCAAAGGCATAAACAGCCCCCAGCGCCGCACAAAGCAATATGTACCAATAGGGGTACTGCTCTATAACCAAAGATGCGTTCAAAATAGTATTGGTTTTATGATGACCGGCAATAGCCTGCCAATTTTTGTTATCTTGTTCTTTTTATTGAGCCGAATACCGGCAAAAATAAGCGGCATTTTGCGTTACTGCTTGTTTCGGGTGTTGAAAAAACATGCAAATATAATTCACTCCCTGTAATTTTGGTATTGGTTGGTCAAGGTTAACAACTCAGCTAACTTAAAAGCGGCAAATTTGTGCTTACTGCTGAGTTGTTTACCGGCATTCCGGCAGGCATTACAACAAAAAAACGGCAAAATTAGTTGAAACACCAATTTTGCCGTTTTGGCTGCTGCCTTAAAATGGCTTAGCGTATAAGTGTTACATTGCCTTTGGCAATTTTGGTTTGTTCGGTGCCAAGCTGCCGGTATTCAATATAATATACGTACACCCCAATAGGCTGCTGCGTGTCTTTATAATTGCCGTTCCAGCCTTCGGATAAATTGCCGTTGTTTTCGTACACCAGTTTACCCCATCGGTTATATACTTTAAAGGTAATCAGTTCGGTAACATCGCGGTAAATAAGCCGTAATACATCATTTACCCCGTCGTTGTTGGGAGAGAAAGAGCCGGGCACCAACAGTTTGGGCGGTTCAACCACAAATATCGTTACCGAGGCTTGGCTTTCGCAGCCCAAAGGCGTGGTTACAACGGCGGTAAATTCGGTTGTTTGGTCGGGTCTGACAAAGACGCTGGGTTTGGTGGGGTCATCAATTACGTTGGCAGGCGACCAAAGGTAAGTATCGCCCTCCAAACCACCGGATACACTAATGGTAATGCCCGAACCTTCAACAATTGAATCGGGCTGGGCTATGCTCAACTGTCGGGGCGTATCAATGGTTAATGTAACTTCGTCTGTAACTTCGCATCCGTTTTCATCGGTAGCGGTTACGGAATAAGTTAGCACACCCGGCACGGTTGCGGTATAATTTATTTGCGGGTTGGCCGCCGTTGCATCAGACAAGCCTGTAGCCGGCTCCCAAAGATAGGTATAGCCCGTTGTGGCGCTTGTTCCCAATGTACCGGTAATGGTTTGGCAGCCTTCCAGATTGGCGCCGGCATCAAACTGCGGGTTGTTCACCTGTACGGTTCGGGTGGTAGTTTGCGTGCAGGTTCCAACACCGGCAGTTACGGTATAGGTAATACCTTGCGAAACAGAAACAACCGGGTTGGGGCAATCGGTACAACTAAGTCCGGTTGCGGGCGTCCATTCAAAGAAATCGGCACCTGACACACCCAAATCGAGTTGGAGGGTTTGTCCGTTACATACAGTTAAAGTATCGGGTTGCAGGCCGAGGTCGCCGGTTCCTACGTTTATGGTTACGGGCAATTGAGTTTCACACCCCACGCTGTCAAAAATTCTTACGGTGTAGGTGGCAGTAGCTGAGCCGGTAAAAACCGGGTTGGGGCAGTTGCTGCAACTCAAATCTGTGGTAGGAGTCCAGATATAAAACAAGCCGCCGGAGGCTTCCAATTGCACGGTTTGCCCGGCACAGGTATTGTATTCGGGCGGGGCCTGCGGGTTGGCGCTGTCATCTATGATAAACTGTACGTAAGCGGTATCAATGCAGGGTCCCACAGAGGTTATACCCATGTAGGTTAAACTTTGAGTGGGTATGGCAATGGGGAAACAACTGTTGGGGTCATCTAAGTAATCTGACGGTTGCCACTGGCAGTTAATACCGCCCGATAAGGCCAATTGAATTTGGCTGCCGGGGCAGGTAAGAATGGGTGAAGGTCCGGCATCGGCAATGATATTGTCCTGAATGAGCAGTTCAATACTGTCTAAAATGCTGCTGCTGCATAATCCGGCGTTCGTAATCTGAATTTTAATAGATTCCAGCCCTTCAATAACACCGTCGGCCAGCGGAATAATTTGCAATTGGTACAAAGTATCGCCCGGAAACAGTATGACACTATCGGGAATAGATAAGTAATCCACCCCGTTGAGGGCGGTTCCTGTTACGTCAAAGAAAATCACCGCAGTATCGGTGGGTGCTATGTCCACATGAAAATCAATCAGCCCGTCAACACAGCCTTCCACGGCATTGACAAAACCGGCATCTGCCAACGTAGTGCTGGCGCTAAGGGTTACTTTATTGGTACTTAAACTGCCGGCTTCAATAAACACCCCCGAATCGAGAGCGCTGTCGAGGTCGTCGGCAACTACCAGTTTAAGGGTATAGGTTTGGCAGGGCACCACAGCGGCTCGGGCTTCCAGAACGGTGGTAAACCCATCGTATTGTATGTAATAGTCGCTGGTATTGTTGGGTGGATTTGTACCCGTACCGTTGTTTACATAATAACTTGGGTTGCTGGTGTCATTTACATTGTTTATAGAAACATAAGTGGTGGTGCCGGGAATTATGGCTATGTTTTGCATGTTGTAATTACCTCCGGCAGGATTGGGTCCGCTAATGTAAAAGGCAAACACATCATTAAAAGAACCCACAAACTCCAGATATTCTTCGGAACCAAAAACATAGTTAAATTTAAGGGTATCGGCAGCCACTTCCACATCAAGATACAATGCACAGGCATCGTTGGTACCCAATACACCCGGAATCATATCCAAATCGGGGTCGCCGGGAGCTGCCAAACCCGTACTGGCACTGCCAACATCATTGGGTCCAATAGCATTGTCAATACAACCCGATGTAAGGAGAACACCGGCTTCCAGCCCTAGGTTGCAATCGAGGCATTCAAAATACCCGTAAGAAGAACCGCTTGCCTCGCACCCGAAAGCAGTACTGGCATCGGGGCAATCAAACACAACATTACTTATAATAACCCCTTCGCCCGCCAATGTTTCGGCAAGTTCCTGGTCTGTCATACTGTTGCTTACCGTCAATTGCCCATAAACCGGCTGCCACAGCGTTGCACTGCAAAAAACTATGCAAACCGGAAAGACTATTTTTTGTAAAATTTTACTCATATAAAATATTTATAACAAAGCAATGATAAATTGATAGTAAAAGTAGGAAAAAAACGGGGTACAAGCACTTGCAGCGCAGTTTTATTTTTTAATTGCCGAAAAATAACTTATTTTAGGTCTTGCAAGTGACAAAGAATTGCGCACTTTATCAAATTTAATTTATTTTACTTAAATATTTATTTCACCAGCATAGTAGTACTCCTTTAGCATTTAGTTGCACAGAAACCCCTAAAATCATAAAAAAACCTGAAAAAGTGTTATTTTTGCAACCTCAACTGCTGTTTAGGAAGCTATAGTCGGCGCATTTTAAAACTTTTACAATTTAATGCTTATGCAACAAATTCTCGGCCGTACACATTATTTTATTGATTTGGAAAACATTTTTGGAGCGCACAATTACCACCCTATGCCAGTTGTGCTTGCAAAAGGTGAGGGCGTATTTGTGTGGGATGTGGAAGGGAAAAGGTATTACGATTTCCTTTCTGCATATTCAGCTGTAAATCAAGGTCATTGCCACCCAAAAATTATACAGGCTTTAATAGAACAGGCACAGGAATTAACCCTTACCTCCAGGGCATTTTACAACAATGTGTTGGGAGTGTATGAACAATATATTACCAATTTACTGGGGTACAACAAGGTGTTGCCCATGAATACCGGTGTGGAAGGCGGCGAAACTGCCATAAAACTTGCCCGAAAATGGGCATACACCGTAAAACATGTACCCGAAAACCAAGCCAAAGTGGTTTTTGTAGAAGGTAATTTTTGGGGACGCACATTGGCTGCTATTTCTTCTTCGACCGACCCGTCGAGCTACAGCGGATTCGGGCCCTATATGCCGGGGTATGTCATTATTCCGTACAATGATTTGGCCGCTTTGGAAAAAGCCTTGCAAGACCCGCATGTTGCTGCTTTTATGGTAGAGCCCATACAAGGCGAAGCTGGCGTGGTAGTTCCCGATAAAGGATATTTGCGCGGCGCTTTTGACCTTTGCCGCAAAAACAATGTACTTTTTATAGCAGACGAAGTGCAAACAGGCTTAGCAAGAACGGGTAAAATGATGTGCTGCGACCACGAAGAGGTAATACCCGATATTTTGATTTTAGGAAAAGCTCTGTCCGGTGGGGTATTACCTGTTTCGGCAGTGTTGTGCAATGATGAAATTATGCTTTGTTTAAAACCCGGCGAACATGGCTCTACTTACGGCGGCAACCCGCTGGCCTGTAAAGTTGCCATGGCTGCGCTTCAGGTATTGGTAGATGAAAACTTGGCCGAAAACGCCGAAAAACTAGGTCATATATTGCGAACCGAATTAAGCGCCATTAAATCAAAAATTATTAAAGACATTCGCGGCATGGGGCTGCTCAATGCCATAGAAATTGACTGTGGCGAAGACGCGCCTATGGCTTGGAATTTTTGCCTTAAACTGAAACAAAACGGGTTGCTTGCCAAACCTACACATGGAAATAAAATACGCTTTGCTCCCCCGCTTGTAATTACCGAAGAGCAACTCTATGAGTGTATTGACATTATCAGAAAAACACTGAAAGAGTTTGAGGCAACTCTTTAAACTGCCAAACTACCGGTCAGCCACAGGTTGTTTGCACCTGCCTACGAATATAAAATATTCCCATAGTCCTTTGTAAGCCGTATGAATTTCGGATGTAAGCGGGGTAAACATGGTTTGCAGGGCATGATACAAGTGCCCGCCAATGCGCACATTATGCCCACGCAACCAACGCCACAGCAGAGGTGCACGGGTGTTATGAAAATCAACTATCGCCACTACCCCACCTTCTTTCAGATTGGCAGCAGCTTGTTCCAGTACCTCTTTCCATTGCGGGTTTATCATACTCAAAGAGTAGGAAAATAAAATTACATCAAACTTCTTGTTTATTGGTTTTTCTTTACCATAGGCCTGCTCCAATAAGTATATTTTGTTTGCAATGCCGGCAAGTTTGCGGGCAGTTTGGCTAAGCATGTCTTCTGATACATCAACCCCCACCAGCGTGGCATTCGGATAGCGCAGGGCCAGCCTTTTCAGGTTAAAACCGGTTCCGCAACCCACCTCCAATATATCTAAGGGTTGTCCCGACGCAAAAGGCAAGGCCTTCATAAGCGCAATACGCCCAAACAAAAACGCCCATCGGGTAAAATCATACAACCGGGCATGTAACCGATAATAGCTTTTAATATAACGCTGTTGCGCATCGGCTGTAGTGGTAATATTACTTTCCAACATATTGTGTTAATGGGGGTTCTGTATTAAATGGTTAACAACAAAGATAATGCTAAGTTTATTTACCGCAACCATGAGGCACAAAATATACTTCCAGTTTTGATCTTTTATTTGCTACTTATTACGCACAAGACGGCAATTGGTCACCCCCACTGCCGGCCGGGTTGTAGCCGGTTAAAAAAGCGGACTTAACCTTTGCAGCCGCCCCTCCTCTTCCACGCATGGCAGATAGAATTTACTGCTTCTTTTTTTTACCAAACGTTTGTTTTATTTCGTCAACGGGCAAATACTGCAATCTTTGGTTCAAAAACCGGTTAGCAGCGTTAAAAACCCGTGTTTTGATGCACAGGAAGAGTATATTTTGCAACATGAACAAAAAAAAGGACTATAATTTTTGCAAAACCTAACCTTTTGTCCTAACTTTGAGGGGAAATTATCAAACGGTTATTCAAAATTTAAGTATTATTGAGGCAGATTACTACAATTTTGCAACAATTTAACCAAACTTTCGTTTTTTAAACATCCTGCAACAATAACCATTTAATACTCACAATTTCATTGCATTATGGAACTAACAGAAAAAATAAACAAAGTGCTGGAAGGCGGCGAGTTTCTGATACGGGAAACCAACGCGGCAGAAGTATTTACCCCCGAAGACCTTAACCAGGAACAGGCCATGTTTGCCGGCATGGCGCGGGAGTTTCTGGAAAAACACATTTGGCCCAACATAACCCGAATTGACAAACAAGAACCGGGGTTAAGCCAGCAATTAATGGATATTGCCGGCGAGCTGGGCTTGCTCGGCGCAGCTGTTCCTGAAGCATACGGCGGCATGGGTATTGACATAAATACCGAAACACTGCTTACCGAAGTTTTGGGCGCCAGTAATTCCTTTGGCGTATCGCTGGCTGCACATACCGGCATTGGCACCCTGCCCGTGTTGTATTTTGGTACCGAAGAGCAGAAACAAAAATACCTTCCCAAATTAGCCACCGGCGAGATAAAAGCCGCCTATTGCCTTACCGAACCCGGCTCAGGTTCCGATGCGCTGGCAGCACGCACCAAAGCCACCTTGCAAAAAGATGAAAATGGCAACGAATACTACCTGCTCGAAGGACAAAAAATGTGGATTACCAATTCGGGATTTGCCGATTTGTTTACCGTTTTTGCCAAAATAGACGGTAAACTCTTTACCGCTTTCCTTGTCGATGCCAAATCGGAAAATATAAGGCTGGGCAACGAAGAAGACAAAATGGGCATTAAAGGCTCTTCTACCCGACAGGTATTTTTTGAAGGGGTAAAAGTTCCCAAAGAAAATGTATTGGGCACCATTGGCGAAGGACACAAAATAGCTTTCAATGTACTCAACATCGGACGCTTTAAACTGGGGGTAATGGTATGCGGCGGCGCAAAAAAAGCCATTGACCATGCTGTTAAATATGCCAATGAACGGCAGCAATTCGGGCAACCGCTTTCCAATTTCGGGGCAATTAAACACAAACTGGCAGAACAAGCCATTCGCATTTATGCCCTCGAATCGTTAAACTACCGCGTTTCTGACCTGCTCCAGCAAAAAATTATATCGCTGGTAGCACAAGGACGCAATGACATTGAAGCCAAACTCATAGCCGCCGAAGAGTATGCCATTGAGTGCTCCATTATTAAGGTATTCGGTTCGGAAGTATTGGATTTTGTGGTGGACGAAGCCGTGCAAATTTACGGCGGCAACGGCTACTCTGAAGAATACCCCGTTGCCCGTGCTTACCGCGACAGCCGCATTAACCGCATTTTTGAAGGAACCAACGAAATAAACCGCCTGCTCACCATTGACATGCTCATGAAAAAAGCCATGCGTGGCGAAATTGACCTGATGACTCCCGCCATGGCTGTGCAAAAAGAACTTATGTCAATACCCGATTTTGGAGCTTCTGAAGACGAAACCCTTTTTGCGGCCGAGAAAAAAGCCCTTCGCAATGCTAAAAAAGCCGTACTGATGATTGCCGGCGCCGCCGTGCAAAAATTTATGCAAAAACTGGCAAAAGAACAGGAAATTATCATGAACGTAACCGATATGCTCATTGATATACTGGCCTGCGAATCGGCTATGTTGCGCACCGAAAAGCTCATTTCGGTACAAGGCCCCGAAGCCTGCAGCATTCAAACAGACATGGTTAAAACGCTCCTTTCCGATGCCATGGAGCGTATTAACCTCAATGGAAAACACGCCGTATGCGCTTTTGCTTCGGGCGATGAATTACAAATGATGCTCATGGGGTTGAAACGCTTTACCAAATATGCACCTTTTAACACCGTAGCAGCACGGCGAAATATTGCCGCCAAACTTATAGCAGAAGAAAGATACTGTTTCTAACACCACCCTCTCTCAGAAATTGAACAAATAACCTCATTTATAAGGCGCGGCAGGTTGCAATTAACCGGCTGCGCT
>NBMY01000140.1 GCA_002212985.1 Sphingobacteriales bacterium TSM_CSS | reverse complement strand
ATGCCATGCCCAAAACCTAAGCGAGGATCTTCCGAATTGTGGAAAAGGGGTTGGTTACCGGGGTGTTCCTCATAGATAAGAGAAAAATGCTCCAATACCGGTGTAGCATTGGTTACAAAGTTACCTTGAGCCAACAGTTCGGCAGTAAAACCGGTTGGCCAATTGGCTGCAGTAATAATATCGGGGGCAATGCGCGGAACAGGGTTGGGTAGTGGCAGATTTACCAACCTGCCGGTGCCCAGGTTACCTGCGTTAAAATGAATTATCATGCCATCAACGGGTTTTAAGAGGTTGGCATTAAAGGGGTGCTGCTCATAGGGTGCCTTTACAATAAGCCGAGTATTGTTTATGCCTGCGCCGCGTATAATGGGTGCGCCAAAAATCTGCAAGGTATTTTGGAAATAATAATTTCCGGGCGGAAAATATATTATACCCCCCCCTGATATGTTTTGTGCAAGCCTTAATTGTGCTTCATAAAATGCGGGCAGCCAGTCGCCACTGGGGGTAGTTGGTTTAGACAGCATTTGTGTGATGTTTATCATGGCAGGGGGTTTTTAAGTGGTTTATAACAAAGCTACAGTATGTTTTTGAGATTTGCAAATTTTTTTTATTTTTGGGTGCCACAACAAAAAACGGAATTAAAAATGCTCTGAAAACAAGAAATGTAGCGCCCTTGTTAGCCAAATCCCCTTCATTTTAGAGCAAAGACCGCCCCCTGCCTGCACAATGCCGATATTTTTGAACAAGTTAAACACGCCGACCACTGTCCCGTGTTTGTAGAGGTTAATATGGTGTGAAAATTTATTTCACCATACCCCGGCATCTTGGGCAAAGGTATTTTTCTTCGGCATCTACGCTTTTTACCGTTCCTTCGGCATCGCGCATCAGGCATTTGCTGCTGTTGGCACAGTGCGGAATGCCAAACGTATGCCCCAGTTCATGCAAGGCCACTTTTACCGTTCTTTCCTGCAAATGTTGGGCGCCGGTGGCGCTCTTTTTCAGCCGCCGGGTTGAAACCACACAACTTTTGCCCGGGCAAAAGCCCAGCCCCAAAATGCCCCAATCGGGGTATTGCCCTTTGGTAGTAGAAATATCTTTACCGGTAATGGCAATAACTTTATCGTAGGCGGCATATTGTTTGCTTCGGGCCAAAATGGCAATAATAGTATCGGCGCGGTATCGGCTTCGGGGGGCATACCAGGCTGCAGCGGGCATTTCAACCTTGGCGGTAATGGTAACGCTGGCGTTGTAAAAGTCGGATATTTCGGTTTGCAGGAGGTGAAGCATGGCAGCATCTGTAAAACCCATCGGAACCAGTGCAATTTGCGGTATTTGGGCGCAATTCAGGCTTTGTTTGGCGGCAGTTGCCGCGCTATTACCTTCATCGGGACGGCTTAACAGCAGCAGAAGGCACAAAAAAAGCACAGATGTTTTCATGGCAACGCATTTTTCGGGTTAAGACCAGGCAATTTCTTTCAGGTCAAAATATTCGGGTTGGCCGCTGTTGCAGTGGGTAATTTCTATATGTCCGTTATCAAGCACCCGGCTAATATAGCCGTACAGAAGGGTGTGGTTGGCGGTGCGTACAAAATGCCGCGGTACGCCAAACTGGTACAGGTTCTGCATATATTGTCGCTTTAGCGCTGACAATTTGTCGGGTTGAAGCAAAAAATAAGCGGCTTCTACATAAGTGCACAGTTTTTGTACAGTATCCCGAAGGTTAAATTGACGTTGTGCAAGCAGTTGAAGCGAGGTGGCATGTGGCAGGTTTTCAAATGCTGTTTGGTTTACATTAAGCCCGATGCCCACCACCGATGCCGACAACCGGCTGCCAGAAACCGTGTTTTCAATTAAGATACCGGCCACTTTTTTGTGCTGTATATATAAATCGTTGGGCCACTTAATAAGCGGCTCATGCAACAAAGACAGTTCATGCTGTAAGAAACGGCAAACACCCAGCGCTATTGCCATGCTAAGGTAGAATTGTTGCGCTGCGGCAAGCATTCGGGGGTAAAAAATAAAGCTGGCGGCAATATTTTTACCACTTTCCGATTGCCATTCGTTGCCCCGTTGCCCGCGCCCTGCCATTTGTCGGCTGCTAAAAACAACTGTGCCATGCGGCGGCGGTGTCTGGCTGCTTAGTAATCTAAGCGCATAGGCGTTGGTAGAGTCAACCTCAGGCAGTTCAATGAAAACTTTTCCTGTAAAAACAGTGTTATTTAAACTATCCAAAACAATTATTTTTAACTTTGCCGGTTAAATCAACTAAATACCGCTTTTTGAAGACAACAAAAAACAACCCCAACGCAAGCAAAGTTACGCATAATGCGCAACAAACACTCAACATTATTATAGACAGCATTCTCGAAAAAAAAGGCATAGACGTGGTTAGCTTAGACCTGTCTAACCTGCAAGATGCCATGGCTGCTTATTTTGTTATTTGTGAAGGAAACTCGCCGCCACAGGTTCGCGCCATTGCCGATAATGTATTGGAAAAGGTAAAACAACTAACCGGGCAAATACCTGCCGCCCGCGAAGGGTTTGGTTCGCTGGAGTGGGTTTTGTTAGACTACCTCGATATTGTAGTGCATGTGTTTCATAAAAACAAACGCCATGTTTACCAACTCGAAGAACTTTGGGGCGATGCCGCCATTACCACCACCTACAACCCCGATGGTACCCAACTTATACATAAAGATCATAGAATTTCATTACCAAAAGCCGAATAACCATACCCGCCAATGAGCAATAACAACAAAAAATCCGATTCCGATTCAAAATCAGGCGGCGGAAACCGCTTTAACCATTACTGGATTTATGGACTAATCCTGCTGGGAATTATTGCCCTCAACCTTATACCTTTTCAAAACTACACCAAAGAAATTTCCGAACAGCAATTCTTCCGAGAATACCTGCCAAGCGGCGATGTAGAAAGACTTGCAGTAGTGAATAAAGAAGTGGTAGAGGTGTACATTAAACCCGATAAAATTAACCAAAGCAAATACGACGACATTCGGGCCAACAAATTTGGCGCTCCCAACAAAGGGCCGCACTACTACTTTACCATTGGTTCCAGCGATAACTTTATTGAGCAATTGCAGGCAAGCCAAAAAAATGCCGCCGCCGATAACGTGGTAGATGTACGCTACGAAACCCGTACCGACTGGCGCGGCGGTTTCTTTACCTACCTGCTGCCTTTTATTGTTATTATTGTCATTTGGATAATTGTCATGCGCCGGGTAAGCGGCGGCGTTGGCGGCGCCGGCGGGCAAATTTTTAACATTGGTAAATCTAAAGCCACCCTGCTGGAGGGCGATGCAAAAGTTGACATCACCTTTGATGACGTAGCCGGCCTCGACGAAGCCAAAGAAGAAGTGCGCGAAATTGTAGATTTCCTTAAAAACCCCCAAAAATACACCGCCCTGGGCGGCAAAATACCCAAAGGTGTGCTGCTCATTGGCCCTCCCGGAACGGGTAAAACCCTGTTGGCAAAAGCCGTAGCCGGCGAAGCGCAGGTGCCGTTCTTTACCATTTCGGGTTCCGATTTTGTTGAACTCTTTGTGGGGGTAGGCGCCTCGCGCGTGCGTGATCTCTTCAAATCGGCACGCGAAAAAGCCCCCTGCATCATTTTTATCGACGAAATTGATGCCGTAGGCCGCGCCCGCGGACGCAACATGATACAAAGCAACGATGAACGCGAAAACACCCTCAATGCCCTCCTTGTTGAAATGGACGGCTTTGCCGGCGATAAGGGTGTTATTATTATGGCGGCCACCAACCGCCCCGATGTGCTTGACTCTGCTCTGATGCGCCCCGGAAGATTCGACCGTCAAATCAGTATTGACAGACCCGACCTCAAAGGACGCGAACAAATTTTTAAAGTACACCTTAAACCAATTAAGGTATCTGATAATATTGACATTAAAAAATTAGCCGCCCAAACCCCCGGTTTTGCCGGCGCCGACATAGCCAATATTTGCAACGAAGCAGCCCTTATTGCCGCCCGCTATAACAAGAAAACGGTAGATATGAAAGACTTCCAAAGCGCCATTGACCGCGTTATTGGCGGATTGGAAAAGAAAAACAAAATCATTTCGCCCGAAGAAAAAGAAATTATTGCCTATCACGAAGCCGGACACGCCATTAGCGGCTGGTTTCTGCAACATGCACATCCACTGCTTAAAGTTACCATTATTCCGCGTGGTGTGGCAGCGCTGGGCTACGCACAGTATGTGCCTAAAGAGCAATACCTCTACACCACCGAGCAACTTATGGACGAAATGAGCATGACCCTTGGCGGCCGGGCAGCCGAAGACCTTATCTTTGGCCGTATTTCTACCGGCGCTCAAAACGACTTGGAACGCATAACCAAAATGGCCTACGCCATGGTGGCCATTTATGGCATGAACAACAAAATAGGCAACGTGTCGTTCTACGATGCCCAAAATGAATACAGTTTCCAGAAACCCTATTCCGATGAAACTGCCCGAATGATTGATGAAGAAGTGCGCAGCATTATTGATAATGCCTACCAACGCACCAAAAACCTGCTTACCGAAAAAAGAGAACAGCTGGAGTTGCTGGCACAGGAACTGCTTAAAAAGGAAATTTTGTATAAAGACGACCTTGAACGCCTCATTGGGAAACGCCCCTTTGACGACCACCTGCACGAAGCCGCCTTTGAAACTTCAGACACCTCGAACCCGGTTAAATTAAACGGACAAGTTCATTTGTAAAATAAACCGCACAACATACACCCACCTCCTCAACCGTTAATTGCTGTGCGAACTTTCGGCAGCAATTAACGGTTTCTTGTTCTTATAAAACACCGCTGCGCAGGCAAGGAACTTTTTTGGTATAAGAGCCGTTTCTATATGCAGCCGTTTTTTACACAAATTGCAGACACAGGGCATCTTGCCGGCAGTAAACTGCATCTGTATAGGCAGAAACAGAATGCAGCCAACAAAACAACCGGTAAATGAAGTAAATTTTCGCAAAATTGACCGTACTTTAACCCCAAAACCTAAAAAACACTTTGTATGGACAGCAAAACTCCCGGATTTAAACCATACAAATTTAAAGACCTGAAAGTGTATGGCTCCTCAGAATGGCTGGCCAACGGTATGCGAAAATACCGTAGGGTATTTGAGCGCTTAGAAACCACTTTCATCTATGTCGAACTGTCATTCTTCAACAAACTCTTTGATGAAGAAGACTGGGAAACCGATATTGTGCTGAAAGCCTATGCCCTTAAAGACAAGAACCGCCGCGAACTTTGTAACCTAAGCCTTAAAAAAGAGGTAAGCAAGGAAATGCCTGTTGTGCATGTATATCAGGCATGGGGTAACAAAAGACCCGGTTTTTTCTGGAAAAAAGGCGAGTACGAATGGGCTGCCTACCTCGACGGCAATTTTTTGGGCGCCCAAAAATTTTGGATAGAAGATGTGGGCATGGTTACCGAAGAAGAAAACCCCTACTTTGCCATTCGCTCCATTAAACTGTACGAAGGGCCCAACGACCATGTGCCCCTTAGCCAGCGCAATTATTACAAGGTGTTTGATAACAAAAATACCCGCTACGTTTTTGCCGAATTTACCTTTGAAAACCTGGCACCGCCTCCTTGGAACTGCGAACTAATGTTTAAATTTTTTAACGACGCACACCAACTGAAAGGCGAAACCTACGACTTGGTTACCGTTACCGGTGCCGAAAACGGCAACCTCATTACCGTAACATCGGGTTGGGGAAGCAACGACCCCGGCACCTGGTACCCCGATAAATATACCTTAGAGGTAACTTTCATGGACCAACTCATTGCTATCTTACCCTTTGAAGTGGCCGAAGAATTTGAGGAGGGACTTAACGAGGCTGTTTTGCCCGGCACCAATACCCCGCTTGCGCCGGCAACTACCGAAGACGCCCCCCAAAGTTTAGAAGAGGTTATGAAAGAACTGGAAGGACTTATTGGGCTTGGCAACATAAAAACACGCATTAAAGAGTATGCTGAATACTTGAAATACGTAAAAATACGCATAGAAAAAGGCATAGAAGACGGGCATAACATAAACCTGCACACCATTTTTACCGGCAATCCCGGCACGGGCAAAACCACCGTTGCCAAAATGTTGGGGCAAATTTATAAAAACCTGGGGCTGCTAAGCAAAGGACATGTGCATGTGGTTGACCGTGCCGATTTGGTGGGCGAGTATATTGGACAAACTGCTCCAAAGGTAAAAGAGGCCATTAAACAGGCGCGCGGCGGCATATTGTTTATTGACGAAGCCTATGGCCTTGCCCGCGCCAAAGACGATGCAAAAGATTTTGGACGCGAAGTGCTGGAAATTCTCATCAAAGAAATGAGCGACGGCGAAGGCGACCTGTCTGTAATTGTAGCCGGTTATCCCCGCGAAATGAATACTTTTATTGACACCAACCCAGGCTTAAAATCGAGGTTTAGCCAGCGGTTTGAATTTCCAGATTACCAACCGCAGGAACTGAGCGATATTGCCGAATATGCCGCCGAAAAGCGCAAAGTAGTACTTTCGGTACAGGCAAAAGCCTATCTTTTTGACCGTATTGTGGAGGCTTACCGCACCCGCGACCGCTATTTTGGAAACGCCCGCTTTGTGTATGGCGTAATTGATCAGGCAAAAATAAACCTGGGGCTAAGGGTAATGAAAACCGAAAACCCCCGCAAACTCAACCGCGAAGAACTTTCTACCATTCTTGTAGAAGATCTGGAAACCATTTTCAGAAAAAAAGAAAAACGCCTTACCGATATTCCTGTTGACGAAAATATCCTTGCCGAAGCAATGGAAGAACTTAATGCCCTTACCGGACTGAACGGCGTTAAACGCGAAATTAACGAACTGGTAAAACTGGTGCGCTTTAACCGCGAAATGAATAAAAGCGTACTCAACCGCTTCTCGCTCCATTCGGTCTTTGTGGGCAACCCCGGAACAGGTAAAACTACCGTTGCCCGTATTTTATCCAAAATTTTTAAAGCCCTGGGTATTCTGGAACGCGGACATTTGGTAGAATGCGACCGCGAAAGCCTGGTAGCAGGCTATGTTGGACAAACAGCCATAAAAACCGCCGAAAAAATTGACCATGCCATTGGCGGAACCCTCTTTATTGATGAGGCATACAGCCTAACACAACGAGGCGGCGGTATGGACTACGGGCACGAAGCCATTGAAACCCTCATTAAACGAATGGAAGACCAAAAAGGCGAATTTGCTGTAGTAGTGGCCGGCTACCCCGATAACATGAAATTATTTATGGAAGCCAACCCCGGACTTAAATCGCGCTTTGACCGCACCTTGCAGTTTGAAGATTTTTCGGTGGCCGATTTAATGGATATAGCCGTTGCGGCATTTAAAAAAGAAGGCTACGAAATGAACGAAGAAGCCTCTGTATTGCTGGAGCAATACCTTGGGCTTTTATACGACCTGAAAGACAAATTTTTTGGCAACGGCAGAACTGTGGTAAAAACAACCGAAGAAATCATAAAAAAGCAGAACCTGCGCCTGGCTGCCATACCTGTAGATGAACGAACCCCCGAAATGCTTCGCATCATTACAGCCGATGATCTGAGCGGTTTTGACGAACAAAAAGCCATTAAAGGCGGCCGCAAACGCCTTGGCTTTGGCAATATGCCCGGCGGAACTTCTGTATAAACAATTTTGGTGAATAAAATAAAAAACCGGCAGCAAACTCAATTGCTACCGGTTTTTTATTTTCATAATACGGTGCTCTTAGTGTCCGCCGCCTTGGGGTGCGGCAGGCGCAGTTTGGTCGGCCGGTTTGGCATTTACCAAACCATGAATTTTGAGAATGTGCGTGTTGGCGCCTTCTGCTTCATTGGTAGTAAGCGTAACCGTTTTTTGGAACTGGCCAATGCGGTTAGTGTCGTACCGAACTTCTATTTTGCTTTTTTCGCCCGGTTTAATTTCCTCTTTCGGGTAGGTAGGAACCGTGCATCCGCAACTTCCTTTTGCGCTGGTAATTTGCAAAGGAGCATTACCGGTGTTGGTAAAGGTGAAAAGGCGCAGGGGTTCATCGCCTTGGTTAATGGTTCCGTAATCCAGGTCGTCAAAATCAAAAGTCATAACAGGGCCGCCGGTTTTATTGGCATCGGGGTTGGTTCCCATAGCTGGTGCCGGGGCTGGGGCAGGTGTTGGAGCAATGGCTACATTGGGAGCCGGTGTGGCCTGTGTAGCAGCAGCGGTTTTTTTATTTTGTGCACAGGAAACCAATGCCAAAACGGCAAAAAGGAGGCAAGTAAAAAAGGCTGTTTTTTTCATAAGATAAGTAATGGTTAAATTTTTGGTGAAAATAAATACAAAGCTAACTAAGTTTTTAGTTGTTGCATCAATTTAACACTTTTTTAACACTAATAGCGCACCTGATTGGGAGCTAAGGCGCTGGTATTCTGTCTTATCAAAGGAAAATCGCCGGTAAGAGGCGAAACATTTTTATCCATGTTGCAGTCGCTGCTGTTATAAGTATTAAGCAAACTGCCGGCTTGTTTAAAAATGTTAAAATCGGTACGGTTTATAATGCCGTTGGCATTTACATCGCCGGCTTTCAGGGCAAAGAGGTTAAGTGCTCCTAAGCGCGAAACTTGTTGCTCGCCGCCCAAAATATTGGGTAGCAAAGCCATGTCGAGCAGGGTGCCATCGGGGTCAACAGTTCCCGAACTCATAACGGGCAAATGGTTTCTGTGGCGTACAATTACATTGTACTCGCCGGTAGCATTAAAAGTAAGTCCAAAGTTTAAATCGGTATCAAACACGTAGCCGGTAGTTGATAATAACCCGGCCTGGCTTTCTACCAAAGCATTGGTAGCGGGGTCGCGCAGTTCTACGAGTACCCAGTCAACCACTGCCGTAGGCATGGTGGCAACGCTTGCTGCAGGGGCATTCCACGGGGCAACAGCATAGGGCGAGGTAAGCGGAATAAGCGTATTGATATCGGTACGCATGGTAGTGTCGCCCGATGTGGTATTATAGGCGCCTTCCAGGAACATGCCAACAACCAGTACCGATTTGCAGGTAACATCTACACTGCCCGTATAATTGGCAACGCCGGTCCAGGTAATATCCAACGCATCGGTACAATCGCCTCCGGCACCCGAAATGCTAATAGTAGTTACCCCACCAGAAGCATCAACATCTGCCTGCGTTACCTGAAGCCAAAGTACGGTTAACTCCGGTACAGGACCTGTAATGAGCGCCAAAGTATCGCCACTTCGGATGTACAACATGCCTTCTGTTGCAGAAACAGTATAATCAGTAACACAAGTAACACCAAAAATTGCAAAAGGAACATACATAATATGGGCAGGAACCGAAGGATTTACGAACCCTGTTACAAAATTTTCGCAAAAAGCAGATGGCGTTGTGCTGGCTATGGCGTTACCATCAACATCAAAATCAATAAAAGTGCCGCTAATATTGCATGCACAATCTGCTGAACAGTTGCAATAGTTTTCTCCAACTTCACAGGCAGTGTTACCACAAGATCCGCAGGGCACACCCGAATTAGTGGTAATGGTAGGAAAGCCATTGTCCACTTGTGAAATGGCGCCGCCGCAGGCAGTAGCGGTGCTAAGTACAAAAAAAACAACTCCATCGGCAGATGCGGTAAAAGTAAGGCTGCAACCGGTTACAGTAGATATAAGCGTTCCGCCGGTAATGGTTCCTGCTGAAGGGGTTCCGTTCAAAATGGCGGTAATGGTTGCCGCTCCTCCCCAGGCAGTGGCGCTATACCCGTTACAAATGCTGAAAGTGTAATTTCCGCCCGAAACTACTTGAGTAAAGTACACTTCATTTAACCATGCCTCGTAAGGGGCACTGATTGATGCCCCGTTGCAGCCTGCTTCGTCAATGCCTTGGTCGGCATAAGGGCCGCCGGCATAGTCAAAACATGCTGCGGGACCTCCCCCTTTTGCAGAAAAACCTGTGCTTTGTGTTGTGAACTGTTTTACAGAGGGTTGCACTTTTTGTAAATGCGTTTCTTTATTTGTGTAGTTCAAGTGCCGCATAGATTTTAGGGACAGTTGCCTTTCAGGGGCGTTTTGAGCGCATACTATTGATGCCGGCACAGTGCAAAAAAGCCATATAATAACCAATAAAAATTGAAAAGCAAATGTAATTTTCCTGTGAGCCATATTAAGTGGTTTTTATCAATTGAGTTTTGAACAATTTATGCCAATACGCTCCAAAATTACCAATATAATATCATTCTTGCTGCTTTCGGGTAAAAAAATATGCCGGATAGCATGAAAATCTGCTATCCGGCATATTAATAAACTAAAATAAAGAGCGCTTGAAGTTGTTAAAGGCAATCTTTCCGTTACTTTTTCACTAATTTAGTTACCACCTGTTCATTGGCAGAGGTAAAAGACAGCATATATACACCTGCTGGGTAGCTGCTTACATCTAACAGTAATTGGTTGCTGCTGTTGGCTGCATCTGCACGGCCGGTATGCACCAACTGACCTGCAACGTTGTACACATTTATGTTAACTGCTTGTCCTGAAGTAGCGCTGTATTGAATGGTTACCCAATTGGTAGCGGGTACGGGGCTTACCTGTACGATTTCAAGTCCGGTTTGGTTGCGTTGCAGGGCTACAATGTTAGGCGCATAGGTTACGGTTCCGTTAAAATCGGTATCGCTTAAGCGGTAGTAGCTTGTGCCTGCGGGGGCATTGGTATCTAAAAACTCATAAGATTGGGTTGTAACGCTGTTTCCTTTGCTGTCAATGGTGGCAATTACCTCAAAAGTTTGCCCGTTGTTTACCGAGCGTTCCAGAGTAAAGTAGTCGTTGTTTTGCTCGGTAGCGGTGCTCCAAAGCAGTTGGTTGCCTTTGGGCAGTGCGCGGCCGGTAAAGCTCAGCAGTTCAATGGGGGTTTTGTAGCAAACAAAATTTTCGCTGGCAAGTGCGCCGGTGCAGCCAAATCCGTCGTTAATTACCTCAAACTGGTAAGAAGTGGTAGAACCTTCGGGGAACAAAATTTCCACACTTTCTCCCGATGTCAGTGAGCCGTTAAAATCTCCCACAACCGTATAATTAGCGCCGGCATCGTAAGAGGGGTATCCGCCGGTAACAAACAATACTACGTGGTAGTCGCCGGTAAGCCAGTCGCAGAATTCATCGGTTAAAATGGTTACGGGAGCAAGGAATACCACGGGCGTTCCGTTAGAAATATCGGTACAGCCGCTGTTTAAATCGGGTACACCGGGTGTGCTGCCTTCGGGGCCGGCAATGGCTACTACGTAGTAGGTGGTATTGTATTGCAATCCGGCAGCATCAAAGGCTCCGGCGGGGTTGGTGGCAACAAGGGTACCGGCAACGTTATCGGGGTTGGTACACAAGCCGTAGGTAAGTATGGCGCCGTTGCTCAGAATTTCATCGCCGTTGTTGGCGGTGGCGGTGCTTTGACCGGCGCAAACAATGGCGGTTTGGTCATCCATGGTTCCGGCAAAGGAGGGTGAGCCGGTGGTAAAGGTGAACGAAGGAGCCGTGAGTACACCGTTTAATACAGCGCCTTCAATGGTTTGCCCGTTGTAGGCAAGCCCAAAGGAGCCGGTTTCGGGCAGGCAGATATTAATTACATAGGGGCAGGAGTTTACCGTTACGGTTGCAAAAACACTGCCATCCTGGGCTGTAATGTTTACGTTGGCGGGGTTTGCGGGGCCAACTTCGCAACCGCTGCAACCCTGTATGCTTACCGGAATGAGTACATCAAAACCGGTAGTTTGTTCAATAAGGGTAAAGGAGGCAGCAACGGCACAGCCGGTACCATCGGTAGTGGTTACGGTGTAAAAGCCTTGTGCCAGGCCGCTTATGGTAGATGCGCCAATGGTTTCTTCTGTAAATCCGTTGCTCCACTCATACAGATACGGGGGCGAGCCGGTGGTGGGTGTTGCGGTAATGGTGCCGCCATTGGGGCTGGCGCAGGTGGGGTTAATGCCGGTCATGGTGGGGGCGGTGCAGCAGGCCAGCAGGGCTTTAAAGGTATAGTTGGGGTCTTCGGGGCAAATACTGAACACGTCCCAACTGCCGGTTTCCGAGTCGGAGAAATTAAGGAAGGTAATGCTAAGGTCGCTGCCGTTTTCGCCGGGCGGGCAATTATTGGTAGAAATGCTGAAACAGAAAGTCCAGTCGCAGGTGCCGTTCCATGGGTCGCCGTAATTGTTGCCGGGGTTGTCGTCTTCCACGCCGGCGGGGCTTCCGGCGCTGCTTTCATAGAAGAAGCCGGGTCCTTGGGGTCCAATGGTGGCGGCAACATCGGTAGTTCCCTGCACGCTGTCGTACCAATCCCAGAAACCGTTGGTACTGCAACTGTTTGGGGGTGAGTAGCCCAGGGTGCTTACATCCCAGCCATCGCCAAACACGGGCACTAACCCATGGAACCAGTCAGAGGCGTTTTGGTTGTATCCGTCCACGGTAAAGCAGAAGTTAATATTTTCGCCGGGCGGATACACGCCAAGAATAGGGGCAGGGGCTACGTTAAGCGTTTGCCCGAAAATACAGATTTCGTCAATGGTTTCGCCGTAGTTGGTAAGGCAAATGCCAAACTCACCCTGGTCTGATACCGAGCCGCCGCTGATTTGGAGAAAATAAGTAACACCCGGTGCTACAGGTGCAAAAGTGGTATTGAGTACGCCGCCAAAGCTCACCTCGCATTCGCGCCCGATAAGCTCGGCACACGAGCCTTCATAAAGCGCTACTACAATAGTGTCGGCATCAAAGGTTATATCAAGGTCAATAATATTGCTTACTGCGGTAAAACTGTACCAAATGTCGGCTGCGGGTGCCGGCATGGCGGTACCGCCAAGGCAGTAGCCCTGGTTAATGTAGGGCAACTCGCCGTTTGCGCCGGTGTTATCGCCGTTAATGCAGGCGGTTACGCCCGAAATAAGGGGAGGAAACGGCAGGGCATCGTCGCACACATCGTTGGGTGCAATTTGCGCCTTTAGCGGAACGGCTGCAATAGTTAGCCCCATGAGCAGGTTTACAATGAGGTAAAGTGTACTTTTTAAGTTCATATACAGCTTGTTTATGGTTTAGTTAATGTATGCAATGAAATAAACGGCTAAAATTAGGCATTTGTATTTAAATTGTGTTGCTTTTAAGGCTGCAATTATTGCCCGATAATAAAAAATGGGTAATAACCCCGACAAATTCGGTTCAACAGACCTGAACTGCGCAAGTTACCCTATAGAAATGACAACGATTTTACCCTGTTCAGCATTAGGTGCTGTTTCGTAAATTATTCCAAAGCACAGCGACACCGGTGCAGGGAACTGCAAAAAAACATCGGGCATTTTGGTTATTTACAGGTTAAGCCGGCGGCTGTTTCCTGTTTTTCCAAAAATGCCCGTTGTTTTTACCGCGTTGGTGGTAAAAAGTATAAACTTTTACTTGCTAAGATACATCACCTCTTTAACTGCTTTAATAACTTTGCCCGGATTGGGTAAAAACTCGGCAACCAGATTGGGGGCATAGGCTACAGGAGTATCGGCGCCGGTAATACGCAAGATGGGGGCATCTAAATAATCGAAAGCAAAACGCTGCATACTGTAGGCAATTTCTGCCGATACCGATGCAAACGGCCAGGCTTCTTCTACCACTACCATACGGTTGGTTTTTTTGAGCGATTGTACCAGCGTTTCGTAATCCATGGGGCGTATGGTGCGCAGGTCTATGACCTCGGCGTCAATGCCTTCCTTGGCCAGTTCTTCGGCCGCGCTAAGCGCTACTTTCATCATTTTGTTGTATGACACAATGGTTACATCGGTTCCGCTGCGTTTTACATCGGCTTTTCCTATGGGTATCAGGTATTCTTCTTCGGGTATCATGGCTACATCGCCATACATTACTTCCGATTCCATGAACAAAACCGGGTCGTCGTCGCGAATGGCAGATTTCAGCAATCCTTTGGCATCATAGGGGTTCGATACCGAAATTACTTTTAACCCCGGTACGTTGCCCATCCAACTTTCCCATGTTTGCGAGTGTTGCGCACCCAATTGACCGGCAGTGGCAGTAGGCCCCCTGAAAACAACGGGGCACGAAAATTGTCCGCCCGACATAGACAGCATTTTTGCGGCCGAGTTTACAATTTGATCAAAAGCCAGTACGGCAAAGTTCCAGGTCATAAATTCCACTATAGGGCGCAATCCGTTCATGGCGGCACCCACGCCTATGCCGGCAAAACCTAGTTCCGATATGGGAGTGTCAATAATGCGTTTATCGCCAAATTCGGCCAGCATGCCCTGGCTTACTTTGTAGGCACCGTCGTATTGGGCTACTTCTTCGCCCATTAAAAAAATGCGTTCGTCGCGGCGCATTTCTTCCGACATAGCCTCGCGCAGCGCTTCTCTAAACCGAACTTCTTTCATGGTGGTTTGTGGTATTTTTACAATAATGGCGCAAAATTAGTAAAACCGTTGTAAAACAACATCATTTTAACCAATATGCGGCATAATTGTTCGCAAATACTGTTGTTATACTTTTTGTTTGGGCGCTCTTTATTCTAAAAACAAAACCCTGTTCCAAACAACGGAACAGGGTTTTATTGAAATTGGGCAAGTTAACAGACGAAGTGTATCTTATTGTGTATGAACCATAAAATGCACTTCTTCTTTGTAGATGAAGTCGCCGTCTTCGTGTCCCGATGCTTGTGCTTCGAGGCGAAACTGGCTGTCTTCGGTAACATTGGGAACCATGTGTTCATGAAACAGGTATTCACCATCGGCATGTACATGCTCTTCAAAGTTAAAAACCAGTTCATCATTATTGGTTTCGTTGTACACCTTTACCAGTACATTGTGAATAATATCATCGGAGGTAAAGTGAATGTGCATGTGCAGCGAGTCGCCGCTCATGGTAACCATACCTTCGGTAGGTTCTTCAATTTCTATGTTTACCGTATCATTGGTGTGGTCTTTTTTGCACGAAGCAGATAAAACAAGGGCAAAAACTGCCAGAACAAGAAAAAATATTTTAAATTGTTTCATTTTGTTTTTTGTTTAATTGATAAAAAAACTACCCCTGCGCGGGGCGGGTAAATTTGCAGCGGACTGAAACCGGATGGCAACAAATTGTCATATATAAATAATTGTTTTTGAAACCGTTGCGTAGTGAAAAAAACAGGTAACCCGATGAGTTATGCGTGTTGAGGAGGGTGAAAAAATGAGTTTACCAAACTATAGCCGTAATAAAAAATAAACCGATGTTGCATAGCCCTTGCAAGGAACAGAAGCGGTTCGGTGAGGCAAAGGGCATATGCGCAACAAAACAAGTTACCGGCATGCTGCCACCATTCCTGCATAGGCAGCGAGCCGGGCAGTTGCCCTTTTTCTTGCTTTTCGTTTTCGGTAAATACGGTTTTGAGGTGACATTTACCCAAACAATGCAGTGTGGGTTTGTTCTTGTTTATACAGTACTTATTGGTAATGTATTGGCGATTGGCATAGTAGCTTACATATATGGTAAACTGCGACAGCGATTGTGCCAGCATACCTGTTATGAGCAACAAGACCAATAACTTTTGCCGCATATTATAATATGAATTGTTTGCAAAGATAGGGCAGTTGCACTACTTTTACAAACATTGCCCGACAAAGCACAAAAAATGTCGGCATGTGAACGTTATTTTACCCAACATTGGGCATTAAGCAATGGCTGAAAACAAGGTGGTTTTACCATGTTGCCGGTGGTTATCAGTAGGTAATTACCTGTTCTTCCAGTTCTTGCGGTTCTTCTCTGAACTGGTATTGCTGGTTGCGCAGTTTGGGTGTAAAACCGGCTTCCAGAATAGATTGTTTGATGCCTTTTGAGGTAAACCGGTGCGGTGCGCCGGCTGCCGAAACCACGTTTTCTTCTATCATAATAGACCCGAAATCATTGGCGCCGGCATGGAGGCAAATTTGTGCCACCTGCTTACCCACGGTAAGCCACGAGGCCTGTATGTTGGGTATGTTGTTGAGCATAATACGGCTAATGGCAATCATGCGCACATATTCTTCGCCGGTTACTTCGTTGCGTATGTTTTTAATGCGGCGCAGGGTAGTGCCTTCATCCTGGTACGGCCAGGGTATAAAAGCCGAAAACCCTTTGGCATGAGCCGGTTTTTCACTCTGTACCTCTCGCAGCCATACCAAATGCTGCATGCGCTCTTCAATGGTTTCTACATGCCCAAACATCATGGTGCAGGAGGTGGTAAGCCCCAGTTTATGGGCTACGCGCATAACATTGAGCCACTCCTGCCCGCCGCATTTACCCTGTGCAATGAGGCGGCGCACACGGTCAACCAGAATTTCGGCGCCGGCGCCGGGCAGCGAGTCGAGGCCGGCAGCTATAAGGGTGCGCAGGGTTTGCTCGTAGGTAGTGCCGCTTACTTCCGAAATATGAACAATTTCGGGCGGGCCAAGTGCGTGTAATTTAATTTCGGGGTAGTAGCTTTTAATTTCCCTGAACAGGTTGGCATAAAAATCAAGCCCCAAATCGGGGTGATGCCCACCTTGCAGCAGCAGTTGGTCGCCGCCGTAGCGCAGGGTTTCTTCTATTTTGCGTTTGTAGGTTTCAATGTCGGTTATATACGCTTTATCGGAGTATTTGCTGCCGGGCGGCACAAAAAAGTTACAAAATTTGCAGTTGGCTACGCAAACATTGGTGGTGTTTACGTTGCGGTCTATTTGCCAGGTAACAATGCCCAAAGTGTCTTTTTTATGAATTTTACGCAACTCATTACCTACATACATGAGCTGGGCAGTAGGGGCATGGGTAAACAAATGTACGCCTTCTTCAATGCTTAGGGCATCGAGGGCTAAGGCTTTTTGTAAGAGATGGGTGGTGTGGTGGGGCATGGTTAAATTTGTTGTTATTTTTTAAAACATTACTATGCTTTAGCAACACAACTATAAAAACCCTTAAATCGGCTGAAAGTTTCATTTTTTATTGAAAATAAGCGATTAAAATTTTTTGCTGAATTGCAGTATAAAAAAATGCCCCGCAACCTTGGTTTGGCTGCGGGGCATTATTGGGTAAAACCGGGTTATATTACCGTTGTTGAAGTAAGTTTATGTTTAACCAAAAAACGCGCTTCAATCTTTGAGTAACCGGGTTTACTTAATAACAAAAACCTGTTTTACAACCGAAGCGCCCCATTCCTCTACCGTTAAGCGGCACAGGTAGCTGCCGGCGGGCAGATTGCCGGCGTTCAGTTTTAGTGATACCGGTTCTTCGGCATTTGCCGTACCATTAAACAGTACTGCCACCGATTTGCCGGTTAAGTCAAACACTTCAACATTGGCTTGCGCAGTTTCGGGCAATTCAAATGAAATGTTGGTTTCACTGTCAAACGGGTTGGGATATACCTGCATGTTTTGGTTGGTCAGCAGCGAAGCCAACTCGGCCTTACCTCTTCCGCGTACCGTTTTGGGCACCCAATACCAGCCAATGGTAGATTGCGGTGTGGGTGAGGTACAATCGGTTACCGTTACAATATACCAGCCGGTAATTAAGCCGGTTTGAGCGGGTCCGTTGGTAAATAAACCGGTAAAGTTGCTGGGGCCTTCCCATGCATAGTTGTAGCCGCCGCCGAAGCAGGGTGTTCCGCCTTCTACGGTAAGGGTAATAGTACCGTTTTGGCTGCCGTTATCGGGCGTTATTACGTAATTGGTAATATCCAATACCGTACTTGAAGTGGGGCTGTCGGGTTGGTTATCAAAGTACAACTCTTCCGCATCGCAGGCACTATCGGTTACGGTTAAGTCCCAGGTAGCGCTATCGGCATATACAATGGTAATGGTAACTGTTCCATTGGCATTTACATGTATAGAATACTGTACATAACCGCTTGTATTCCAATCATATTGGTAGGGTTGCGTACCGCCGCTAATTTCAATGGTATTCACATTGTACAGCGTTGGTATAGCGGTGTTGCCGCTGCCTTCATACTCGTTGCCCACCAAAGCGCCGTTACCGATAATGGTGCCGCTGTCTCTTATTTCAACCGTATTAATACAAACACAGCCATTGGCATCGGTAAGCGTTACGCTATAAATGCCGGCAGCTAACCCTATTGCGGTTTGTGTAGTAGCGCCGTTAGACCACAGGTAACTGTACGGAGCTACGCCGCCCGATGAGTTAACCGTAGCTGTTCCGGTTTCGGTATTGCAACCTACATCGGTGTTGGTAATGCTGCATACCAGCGGAAGCGGTTGCATAATAATAAACTGTCGGACATAATTGCAACTTACACCGTTTCCGGTTACGGTTACCGAGTAGTTGCCGGCGCTTAAACCGCTGGCGGTAGATGCTCCCGAGGTAGTTTGGGTAAAGCCGTTGCTCCACGCAAAAGTATAGGGTGCAAAACCCGATGTCATAGTCAAGGTAGCCGAGCCGTTATTGCCGCCATTGCAACTTACGCCATAACCATTAAAATTGCTCACCGTTAAAGTACCCTGCATGGGTAATACGGTAACAGTAAATGAGCAGGTGCTGGTATTACCCGCAGCATCGGCTGCCGTATAGGTTACAACGGTAGTTCCAACGGCAAAGGCGGTGGCCGATGCCTGAGAGGGAGTTACCGATGCAACCTGGCAGTTGTCGGTTGCAGTAGGCGTTCCAAACAAAACCACCGGCACACAAGATTGTATATTAGCCGGACAAGGACCTAACACCGGCGCTTCGTCGTCGGTAATGGTTACCGATACACTGCAAGTGCCGGTATTACCGTTTACATCGGTTACCGTCCAGGTTACCACTGTAGTTCCAACGGGGTAGTAATCAGATGCGTTTCCGGTGTTGTTGTAGTCATTTACCACAGTAGCAACTCCACAGTTATCGGAAGTGCCGGGTGTAATCATGGCTACCTGAGCGCCGCAAACACCTGCATCGGCAGTTTGGGTAACATCATTGGGGCAGGTAATTCCCGGAGCCTCATCGTCGTTTATCGTTACCCTGATGAAACAGGTAGATGAATTACCGTAGGCATCTGTAGCCGTGTAGGTAATTGTAGTTTGACCTACCGGATAAATACCCGATGCATTATTGCCCGAACCGGCGCCGGTAAGCGAAGCGGTTATGTTGTTTACACCTTCGTGTATGGCTACATAAGTAAAGGTAATCTGGTTACAGTTATCGTATGCCGTAACCGGGTCAATGGCTATATAAGCACCGCAATCGCCGTTGGCATCAGAGCTGCTGGTGCTAGTCAGGTCATCGGCGGTGGGACATACGATAACCGGCGCAATCACGTCATTTACAGTTACCGTAGTTGAGCAGGAACTGGTGTTACCTGTAACATCAGTAACCGTATATATAATGATGCTGGTTCCTATAGGGAAACTGCCACTGGCATCGGTGCCCGTGCCCGAACGCACCAACGTGTTGTTGTTGCCTAAGTTATTGGTATTGTAAATGTTGAAAGTAACACCGGTTATGCCGCTGCAGTTTTCGCTCACACCCAAGGCAGGAACGGTAACAAATGCGCTGCACGACGATGCGTTTACCGCCGCAACAGGTGCCGGGCAAGTTAACACAGGTGTTTGCGTATCGCTTACCACTACCGTTACGGCACAACTCGAGGTATTGCCGTATTGGTCGGCGGCTGTCCACGTAACCGTAGTAGTACCTACATTGTAAGTACCGTTGGCATTAAGCCCCGAACCGGAACCCGAGGTAGTGCCGCTGCGAACCCACGTATAGGTAATGCTGCCCGAAGCAGTACAGTTGTCGGTTGCCGGCGGAGCAGGAACGTTTACCGTAGCCGAACAAGTTCCGGTTGCTGCAGGGGCAGTATAAGGAGTTGCCGTGCAGGTAATTACCGGCGGCGTGTTGTCTGTTACGGTTACGGTAAACGAGCAGCTTGCCGTATTGGAGGCGCCATCGGTTGCCGTATAGGTAACCGTGGTAGTACCCACATTATAAGTGCCGCCGGCATTTCCTGCGCCGCTTCCGGTTGTTGCAACCGTTTTTACATAACTAAATGCAGGCGATGCCGTACAGTTATCAAATACAATTGGTGAGTTTACCGCAACCACTGCGCTGCATGTTACCGCACCCGGGCCGGTTACGGCTGTAACATTTGCAGGGCAGGCAATAGAGGGTGCCTGTGCATCGGTTACAATTACATTAAACGAACAGGTGGCAGTGTTTCCGTAGGTATCGGTTACCGTATAGGTTACGGCTGTTGTACCAAGCGGATATACACCGCTTGCATTGGGAGTATTGTTGTAGCTGTTCACCACAGATGCAACCCCGCAGTTATCTGCTGTTGTGGGTATGGCAATACTTACCAGCGCATTACAAGTGTTCAGGTCGGTAACATCTGTAACCGGATTTGAAGGGCAGGTAATGGTGGGAAGCAGATTGTCGGTTACCGTAATGCTGAAACTACATTGACGGGTATTGCCCGATGCATCGGTAACGGTATAGGTTATAAACGTGGTTCCCACATTAAAACTAAGTGTAGCTGCACCTGTGCCAAGAGCCGATGTAGCACCAAATGCCATATAGGTAACATTGCCGGCCACCGTAACTGCTGTACAGTTATCTGCCACAATGGGTGATATTTCTGCCAATGTAGCAGTGTAGGTGCAGTTATTTGTGCCATCGGCACCAACGGTGCGCGACAGGTTGCCGGGACAAGTAATGGTGGGTAAAATGTTTTCAACCACCGTAACCGTTATTTGGCATTGTGCCGTATTTAAGGCGCCATCGGTTGCCGTGTAAGTAACAATGGTTGTACCTGCATTGTAAGTACCCGAAGCTGCGCCTGAACCCGAACCGGAAGTAGCGCCGGAACGCGACCAGCTAACACTGGGCGATGCCGTACAGTTATCGGAAACAACAGGCAGCGGAACCGTAATAGTTGCAGTACAACTTCCTGCGCCCGATGATTGGGTAATGCTTGCCGGACAAGAGATAATAGGAGGTTCGTTGTCTTCAATGATTACCGTAAACGAACACGAAGCCGAAGCTGTGCTGTTGTTGGCATCTGTAACGGTATAAGTAACCGTAGTGGTACCCAAATTAAAGGTAACAGCCGGAATATTACTGCCCGAACCGGTAGTAGCGCCGCTTAGGGTGTAAGTAAGGTTAAGCGCACCATAACAACCATTGTTGTAAGTAGGAGCAGGCGCTACCAAAAAGGCATTGCACAAGCCCGTTTGCGCCGAAATGGTAATGTTGTTGGGGCAGCTAATAGCAGGTGTACCTCCTGTACTAATGGTAACGCTTGAGTTGGCCAAGGTAGAAACACAACCATTGCCATCTTGTATCTGCAAGGTCAATGTATAAATGCTGCCGGGCGTTGCCAAAGAAGCGTCAAAAATGGGGTCAGACAAGTTGGCATTTACCAAATAAGGTGCGCCTGTGCCTCCCCAAATATAGGTATAAGGTGCAGTGCCGCCTGTAGCATTGCCATCAATAACTACTGTACCATCTTCGCAAACGGTATAAGTAGCCGCGCCAATAGTTGCCGTAGGATTAGGATTAACCACTACCGTAGTAGCAGCTGTTGCTGTACAGCCATTTCCATCAGTAACGGTAACGGTGTAGGTGGTGGTGGTGGCAGGTGAAACCGTTACGGGCGAGCCTGTACCTGCGCCATTATCCCAAGCAAATGACACGCCACGCACGGCGGTAAGGGTAGCTGTGCCACCTGCGCAAATGGGTCCATCGTTAAATGCCAAAACAAAAGGAGACTCATTCACTCTTATAGAAACAGGTGTGCGGTCGCTTGTACAACTTGCGCACTCGCTTTCGGCAAAGAAGGTATAAACACCGGGTGTGTTGTTGTCAAACGCACCTTGCAAAGCAATTTTGCCGGTGGGGTCAAGGGTTAAGCCTGTGCCTTGTTGTGTACCACCAACTGGCGAGTTCCACCAAGTGATATTGGCTGGTCCACCCGGAATAGTAGGTGCACAAGTGCCAACTGGAGGTAATTGGTAATGTACTACAATAGCTGCTGTGGTCAATTGACCATCGGGGCTAATACCATCATTAACTTGATCTACCGCGAAAGCAACAAATGAGTTAAGATTACTACTGTTTGGCGTACCACAAGCATCTGTACCCAATATACCATTAACAGTACCAGTAACACTATAAGGGCAATTAGGACAACCACCCGATGTTGTACCCACATAAACATCTGTACCGCCTATATTGATTAAGGCATCATCAAATTGGTTAAATTGATTACCTGCAATAGTATAATCAATAGCTGTAATAAATGCGCCAGCAGGCAAACTATATGTAAATGTAAAATTAACAGCCGCCCCATCATAGCCAATTGGGCCTCCAGCTAATTGGTCTGCTACAATACTTCCTGTTGAACCGGTTCCGCCAGGCGTAGTTGTACTACCAGCAACAGCAGGACAAGTAGGCGCGGTAGCTGCTAAGAAATCAGCAGCAGTAACGGTTTCGCCTAAGCAAATTGCGCTACCTGTGGCACCGGGTGCAACAGGCGTAGTTTTAATTACTACATCAGTACTTGCCGTGGCTGTACAACCTTGCAAGTTAGTAACCGTAACTGTATAAGTACCTGCCATAGCAGGTGTGGCATTGAAACGGAAGCCGGGGGAGCCGGCAGCGTTATATCCGCCCGGACCTGACCATGCGTAAAACGCACCACCTGTAGCACTTACCTCAATGGTTTCGCCTTCGCAATAAGGACCAGAGTTAGATGCCGTAGATACGGGAGCAGGATTAACAGTAATAGTAAAAGGCGATGGCGCGCTTTCGCAACTCAATGCACCTGTAGTTACTATTTCGGTTACTAAATAGGTAGTAGAAGTAGCTACGGCAGGGTTAAAGCCATAAGCAACTAAGTTGGCACTGGTAAATTGGGTTTGCGGTGTCGGATTGAGTGGCAACAAACCGCCCAAAGCGTAAACATTGAACACTGCTCCAATAACCGAACCAATTGGGGTAATAGTAGGCACTGTTCCACCAATGCAAAGTTCTACGTCATCAACACTAGGACCGTCTGCTTTGGGTACTACGGTAAAGATAACAGGGGTGCGTGGTCCTACGCAAGGGCCACAACCGCATTGTGCATAGAAAGTATAGTTGCCGGGTGTGTTTAAATCAACGGGACCTTGTGCCGATATTTTGCCAGTAGGGTCAAATGGGCTGCCTGTGCCTTGTAGAGTGCCACCAGTGGCGGCATCGTACCAGGTGATGTCGGCGGGGGTGGGGGGCAGAACAGGCGGAACAGCCACAACTGTTACCGACCAACTTGAAATACACAAGGGGTCTGAGCCTGCTAAATCTGTGCCATTCATTGAATATGTACCCAAAGCTGCCGTTCCGTTCAATGATGCTAAAGACCCCGAAGCAGGTTGGTAGGTAGTATTATTGGCAGGTGGTAGCGTGTTGGGCGGAGGTCCTGCTGCCGATTGGTCAAATGTCCAGGTAATAGCAGAAGTAGGTCCTGAGCCGTTACTGGTATAGAAGCCCGGCGTAAACAGGTCAAAGCTACTTGCCGGTGTGGTAATGCCTAAACCCATTTCATTATAAAATGGCGTACCAGATGCTGGCGCTGCGCATGAACCATCGGTTTTTTGCCAGGTTACGGTAATGTTTACATCTTGTATAACATAACCGGCAGGGAAATCGGCAGTAGTAAAGATTACACTACCGGCAGGGGCATTGGTTTGCGCATCAATAGTTACGGTTGGTCCGGAATAGGTTTTTGTAACTGTTATAGGTGCGCCTGCAGGTGGGGCAGGGCAATCGGCGCAAGTAGCCGTTAATTGTTGAGCAACAGGTACAGAGGTTGCACCCTGGCATATGCTGTTGTTGCCTACTGGTGTGGGGGCGGGTAAGGCTACAGTAGCAAACGAACCGGTTGATGCTGCACAAGCCGGCGCAGCAGGATCGGTGTAATTAACCCGGTAGTATATGGTAGCAGCTGTAGGCGGGGTGGTTAAATTATAGGGGCCTGCTACTGCATTGGCATACAGTACTTGCATACCGGCACAATTGATAACAACGTCATCGGTACATACCGAGCCGGTTGCAGGCACCACAAAATCGGTACTTGCATCGGGAATATCCCATACTTTAAGGGTAGTTGCAGTGCCTCCGGCCTCTGTTGCCGTACGTGTTGTATTGGGTAAGCAGCCGGCAGGGTAGTAATAGGCTACATTAAGATAGTAGTAATTAACTTCGCCGTCGGGCAAAGTGCCGCCATCGTTATAGTCATCCCAAAACTGCAAACGCCACGTACCCGAAGCGGTGATACCCGGTGGATATACAATTGTATTGGAAAAATTGAAATCGCCACCTGTTTGGTTGCAATCGGGCGAACCAACAGGGCAGTTTACGTATCCGGCATTTGACCAACTGAACGAGCCGGGAGCATTGGAAGCGCCCGGATTGGCTGCCGGTGTATAAAATACAAAGTTGGCTTCAGATGCCCAACTTGAGGTATAGTTACCATTGCAACTGCTTGATGAAGTGCCTTGTAACTGGTAAGTTACTTGCGAAACTTGTGCGCAAGAAGGTAAAAAGCCCAAATCTAAAGCAACACTAAATGGTGCGCCTTGCGTTTGAAATTGTGTGGCATTGAACTGTCCGGTACAGGGGTTAAAATAATCAACCATGTTTGCAGGACCTTGTGAGCCGCCTACACCGGGGCAACCATTTGTATAGCCGTTTGTAGTAGAGCTTCCATAACCGCCATATTGCCCTTTAAGCGTTGATGAGCAATATTGATTTAAGCCGCCAGCGGTAATAGGTCCACTACCTTTTAAACATATAATTTGAGCCTCGAACGAATTATCCTGGCTTCCGCAAGTAGCTGTGGGGTCGTCAAACGGAACAGTATAGGTAGTGCTGCTCAAGTTTATCACGTCATCGGCAGTTCCGGCATTGCCATCGGTGCCGCGTCCGTCTTTAATGATGGTTCCGTTTCGTTTCCAAATAACCAAATAATCTGTGCCTTCAACAAAGGTAGTGGGGCATAAGGGGTTAGGATTTGCAACGGTAATATTGAGGCTAATACTTTGTTGCTCACAAACGTTGCCAGCAGGCGTAAAAGTGGCAGAAGTTAATTCGGGACAGGGCGAAACAACTTTTACCGTAACTTTTGTAGGTGTACTTTTTACGTTGGCATCGCAGGCGTGTATGGCGCGTACATAAACGCTGTACTCTCCAACAACACTCATGTTTACTTCGGTAGGGGCAGGCGTATAGCTACTATTGCCGGTTCCGCTTGCTATACCGGCTCCGGGCAATGTGCCTGCTGCATTACTGTACCACTCGTAGGTGGTGCCGGGTGCTAAGGAAGTTACCTGCAAAGTTGGCATAGCACCACAAGCAAATGCGGTAGCTCCTTGTGCAATAGGAGGGTTGATAAAGTAGCTGGCAACCAACCTAACCGTTACATTCCAAGGGCCGCCCGTATAGTTTTGCGTAACTACGGTAGGGTTGGTTACAAGGCAATTGCCCGATTTAGGAATGGTAAAGGTGCGGCTAATAGGTCCAAATGGGTCATCGTCATTGTTAATGCAGCCGGTGTCATAACTACAATCACCGCCGCAGCCATCTTCTTCAAAGCCGTCTATGTTGATGTTTACGGAGCCGGGTGCTAAACCCACGCCGCAGCCGGCAACAGCACTAAATATTTCGTCTAAGGTGGTGTTGCTGCTGGCAGGATTTGCCTCCACGCCACACGACATGCCGATAAAACTCCCTCCGGTTGAGGTCATGCCACTTACTATTTCAATACCGATACGAGGATCCGGTGCGCCGCATCCAAAGCAATCGCCTGAGCTATAGTTTATGCTTGGCACATCAATTGTATAGTTTATTAGGCTGCATTGAGCTTGTGCCGTTTGTATGTTGGCCATAAACACTATGGTCAGCAATAATGGTGAAATTATTTGTTTATATCTCATTTTAAATTTGTTTTAGTGGTTTGCTAATTTACTTTTTGTCTCCTTTTGGCAGTTCGCTCAATGCTTTTTGTTGAGCCAGTTCAAATATGGCAGCATTTTCACGCTTAAAATTTTCGGCTACGCCATCATGTGTCAATTCGGGGCGTGATTTGAGCAGGTCGGTTAAATCGCGCAGAAAGAAGGCATCATCTTGCTCTTTTGTTGCCTCATCTACGTGTGAACGGGTCATTTGATTGAAATTGTGTGTTACCTCTCCTGTAGCCAAATTATAGCTTTTTTGGATAGAGATGGTTTTGTACACAAGTCCTACTTGTTGATAACTTTTTTTTGTTTGCACCTGCTCATTTTGGGTAGCGTTGGCAACATGTTCCTTTTTTGCTTTTTTGTTTGTGCTATCTTTGCCGCCGCCGGATAGCAACGCAAAGGGGTTTGCCTTAAAAGCCACACCTGCCGCAAAAGCACTAACGGCAAGCAGGGAAATGGCAATGGTTAATAGTTTTTTCATTTTTTGAAAATTTGGATTGATAATAAAACATTTTGTGTGTAAAATTGATGCAAATATACAACAGTTTTTCAACAACGCAACAAAAACAAACAGATATATTTTTTCTTTATGCTTTATTTGAAAAGTAAAAAATAAATAATTATTAATTTTATCAATGCCTGTGCCTTTGCCTGAAATAAAAGTAGTGCTTACATGAACATTATTGGGGATTTAGGTGCCCACATTGTAGTAGCGATGAATTAGTGAAGAATGGACACCGTCTGGACGGGACACAACGCCTGCGCTGTAATAACCATTGCAAAAAGAGCTTTTTGCTTGATTATCATTACAATGCGCTCAGGGCAGGGGTTAAAGAGCAAAACACAGAACTTACCCTTAATGCAAGTGGGCTTCGGGACACGGAACGGGTAATAAAAATAGCAAAAGAAACCGCCATCCGGGAGCTTAAAAAAACGATAGTTCCTACTAACCCATATCTGTTAGATAACGTGAGTTTGGCTTTTGATTTAGGTAAATTGGGAAATCGGGGAATGCATTTCATATGCACATAAAATCATCTTACAGTTCTATAAGCCTTGCAAAACAAGGGCTACAGGCTACTCCCTTTCTCTGGGAGCTAGGCAGAGATGGTCAATGGTAGTTTATCTGTAACTAATAATTGTACAAATTATTTGTTTATCTACTTTTTCCTTGATGCTTCAACTTGGTTCAGCACAAGTGAAAAAGTAGCAAAAAATAAAGCCTGTCCCGAGTACTCGGGACTAAAAATCTGCGTTACGGGCTGCAAGTGCCAAGGCAAACGCCCTTTTGGTAGGACGCTTCTCATCAGATTTATCGGGGCGTTTGCTGCGCCGACCCCCTAAATCCCCCAAATGGGGGACTTTTTAGCCCTTCATTCCGATTTTCTTAACGCCCATTTTCAGAAGGGTGATAAAGAAGCATAACTAATGCTATACAATTATTGCAGAAATTGACAGTCTTTGCCATGGCACCTTTTGAAAAAAGGGGTAGTTTAAACTAGGGTAATTATAATTTGTATTAACCTGATTATCAAAAGCATAAGTCCCCCTTTCGTAAAGGGGTCCGGGGGATTTGCTGCAACGAAGCACTAAAATAGCCAACAGTATCATTCGGGTTTGTAAGCGGCACTAATCGGGATTCTATTTTGTTTTCTGTTGATGATTACCATAGCTTTTTGCACTTTTGGAATGGTAAAAAAGGGCTGACCAATCAAAAACCTTTGCAGAATGAACCCGCAACGCAAATGCAGAATTCAAGTTGCAGATGCAATTTTTTGATTAACGACTTGGTTAGGGGAATCAAAGAAGTTAAATCTATTTCGTTTTCTTAAAATCTATTTTAACTATTCGATTACCTAAGCATCGGTAAGACTGACTTGTTTTAAGGGCTACTATGTGAAGCTCTAAACTTTTTCTTGCCGTTCTTCAAAACTCAGTTCTATTATTTTTTTACCTTTGCAAAATTACAACTTACTAAACACATATACAAACCCAAATAAAGCATCAAAGTTTCATTTTTTATTGAAAATTAGTGGTTTTTACCCCACCGAAAGCGCAAAAAAAATCGAAAACATAGTAACAACATGAGTGCCAAGGATAAATATTGTGTGCATATATTTGATTAATATTTAGCATAGTGAATTGGTTTACTTAGGCGGCAT
>NBMY01000157.1 GCA_002212985.1 Sphingobacteriales bacterium TSM_CSS | reverse complement strand
CTAAAAGGAACACTAAAAGAAAACTGCCTGCTTTACCAACTGATATTCAGTTTCATAGAGGACGAGCGGTTGTAGAGTCAACGAACAACATCCTCCAGTCTGTTTGCAACATCGAACACACCAGACACAGAAAACCTGAAAATGCCATTTCCCATATGTTAGCTGCCATTATTGCTTATCAGGCTTTGCCCGTAAAATCTCATGTTTTTATCCCTAATGCCATTAATTACTTAAAAGAAGCGTCTTAACAACCCCCAAATATCCCAAAACCCTTCCTGACAAAGCATTTCAAAGCATTCCTATCCCGACCTCGCGTTTACATTTATGTGTTACAAACCCTAAATAACTCAATTTATTCCAATAAACCGCCTCCGGCACACCAAAGCTCGGTTTCTGTTGCTATCTTTGGCACACCAACAAACCTATACCAATACCTGTGCATTATGATACACAACATTAGCCACAACAACCCCTTGGTTGGACAAATTATTGCCGAACTGCGCGATGTGCAAATACAGAAAGACCGTATGCGGTTTAGAAGAAACCTGCAATTGCTGGGGCAAATATTTGCCATAGAGATAGGTAAAAAAATGCCTGCAACAGAAAAAGAAGTAACCACTCCGCTGGGGGTGGCCAACTGCCTTGTACTGGAAGAACAGCCTGTGCTGGCTACTATTCTGCGTGCCGGTTTACCCCTGCACCAAGGGTTGCTGAATGTGTTTGACCAAGCCGACAATGCTTTTGTTTCGGCTTACCGCAAACACCACAAAGGCGGCAAGTTTACCATAAAATTAGAGTACCTTTCATGCCCCGATTTGGAAAACCGTATTGTAATTCTGGCAGACCCCATGCTGGCCACCGGCGCCTCTATGGCGCTAACGCTGGAACAACTCTATGAGCAGGGAGCGCCAAAAGAACTGTATGTGGTTACCGTTATTGCCTGCACCGAAGGTATTAACGAGGTGCGCCGGCAGTACCCGCAGGTGGTTATCTGGACAGCCGCCATAGACGAAGAACTTACCGCCAAAGGGTATATTGTGCCCGGCTTAGGCGATGCCGGCGATTTGGCTTTTGGCGAAAAAATACAGGATTAAATTGCAAACCGGGAAAACATTTACCCGGTTGTATTGTTATGGGTTTCGGTATATAACAGCCTTTCGGGTACAAATATGTAAACTCGTCAAACTGTTATCAGAAGTTGCTCCCGCAACAATTATGTGCTTTTTAATCATTATTTTATTTAATAAGCCCAATGTTCATGAATATGAAAAACAATTTACTGCTTGCTTTTTTTTGCTTGCTCTTTTTTTTGCAGCTTAGCGCTCAGGATTTTATGATGCAGGGGTGGTATTGGGATTACCCCAAAACAATAAACGGCAACAATTGGGCCGATACTATAAAAAACAAAGCTGCCGCACTTGCTACTGCCGGTTTTACCCAAATGTGGCTGCCCCCGCTTTCCAACTCCAGTTCGGGCGCTTTCAGCAACGGGTACAATCCCCGCGATTTGTACGATTTGGGCGAATTTAGCGGCCCTACCGGCTTTGGCTCCCGAACCGATGTTGATGAATGTATTGCCGAACTCAACAACTACGGAATAGATGCTATTGCCGATGTAGTTTATAACCACCGCGACGGCGGGTTGCCCGAAGTAAACCCCGCAGTGGAAGGCTGGATTGAAAACTATAACTGCACCAAGAAAAACGCCGGCGACAACCCGTTCCCCTCTGACAGATACCAGTGCATATTGCCATTGGGCGGAAGTTCGCTCAACGGAGCCGGAACCTACTATATTAAAATTGCCTCGGCCTCTAAACACCCCGATTTTTACGGCCGCACCTATACCCTTTATACCTGGACCAGCGAGGTGGGCTTTCTGGGATTGCCCGCACAAAACGAATCGGAGCCCAACGGCGGCGGCGACTGTGGTACCCCCGGCAACGCCAACGTAATTCAGCTTGGCAGAGATATGATTGCCTCCATTGACAATGTGGGCAGTTGTGGCGGCAGTTGCGGCGTTGACGAGTTTGTGCTAACCATAAACCCCGCCGATTTTAACCCCGCCGGCGATACCCTGCGAATTGTAATGTACAACAGCAACGGCAACTACTCCGACCACTTCATTTACGGCATTTGGAGCACCGCCCGCAGCGCCGATGTGCAAAGCGAACTGAAATACCTTACCTATACCAACTTCCTGAACATGGAAAGCGGCCGCGGCGGAATGAACTGGAGCTACTTTAAACCCAACGGAAACCCCACCCAACTTAACGGCGACTGGGACTGGTTATGGTTCTTTTATGACTACGACCAATCTGAACAAAAAGTGCGCGACAGCCTTACCACCTGGACCGACTGGCTCTGGGACGATGTGGGCATACGCGGCCTGCGCATGGATGCCGTTAAACATTTTCCGCCTTCTTATGTGGGCGACCTCATGGACCACCTCTACGACACCGGCCGCATACCGGACATGGTGGTTGGCGAATTCTATGACGGAAACCCATCTTTGCTTGCCAACTGGACCAATCAGGTTATGGCCAGCATGAACCCCGCCACCATAAACGCCATTAAAGTGCGCGCCTTTGATTTTGCCCTGCGCCAGTCTTTAAAAGATGCCTGCGATGCTTTTGGCTACGATGTGCGCAATGTGTTTAATTCCGGCATGGTGAGGGCATCGGGCAGCAATGCTTTTAATGTGGTTACTTTTGTAAATAACCACGATTTCAGAGATGCCGGACAACCGGTACAAAATACGCCCTTGCTGGCTTATGCCTATATTTTAACCAACAACCAACTGGGGCTGCCCTGCGTATATTACCCCGATTACTACGGAACGCCCATAGCCAATGCGCCCGCCACCTACATGAAACCCGATATTGATAAACTCATGAAGGTACACAAACAAAATATTTTTGGCGCAACCGCTACCGATAACCTTAGCCGCTTTGGCACACCCTACGCCCAGTCTTTTGGCGGCGGCTACGCCAGCACTACGCTCATGTACCAAATTGGCGGCACACCATCGGGCAAAGATGTGGTGGTGGCCATTAATTTTGCCGGTGGCAACGATACCCTGAAACTCGACCAAGGAGTAAATACATCGGGCGGCGCTTACCACCTTTCAACAGGCGATACGTTGATGGACGTTCTTAAACGCTCTAAATTTCCTTATGCCATTGTAGATTTTCTGGGGCGCATGTATGTACAACTGCCACCCCGAAGCTACTCGGTTTGGGTAGAGTGCAGTGTACCCCAAGCGCCTGTGGGGCAGAACAAAACTGCCTGTTTAGGCGCAACCATACCGGCATTAACCGTAACAGGGCTTCCGGGTTATACCTACCGTTGGTATGGCGCTGCCACCGGCGAAAACAGCCTTATTACCGAAACCGGCAATGCTTATACCCCGCCCACACCTGCCACGCCCGGAACTTATACTTATTGGGTGGAAGCAGTAAATGCACAGGGATGCTACAGCCTTACCCGCACAGCAGTAACGCTTACGGTACATCCTGTGCCCGTCGTTTCGGCAAACAATGTAGTAAATGTAAACTGCGTGGGCGCCAACAACGGGCAGGTAACACTGCTTACCACCGGCGGAACACCATCTTTTAGTTATCAGTGGTCAGACGGACTGAATACCACAAATGCTACCCGAAGCAGCATGTCGCCCGGTAACTATACCGTAACTGTTACCGATGCCAACTCATGTACCGACTCTGCACCGGTAACCATTACCCAGCCGCCTTTTATAAACAACGGCGTACTGGTAAAGGTAAAAGTTTATTTGCAGGGCGCTTATGCCGGCGGCGGGTTAATGAGTACCCAACTTAGCGCCAACAATTACCTGCCCAACAACCAACCATACGGACCGGGAACCCTGTGGAACTACCCGGGCTCTGAATGTGTAAACGCCATACCCGCCAATATAGTAGATTGGGTGCTGGTAGAAGTGCGCAGCAGCGCCAACAGTTCTACCGTGCTGGAGCACCGCGCTGCACTGCTGCGAAACGACGGCATTGTAACCGACCTGAACGGCTCACCCGGCGTTTTGTTTGGCACACTTACGCCCGGCATTACCTACCACGTATCGGTAAAACACCGCAACCACGTGGGAGTGCTGAGCGCCTCACCTGTTACCTTGCCCAATGCCGCTACCTTAGACCTTACCGTTGCCGCCAACATTAACAATGGCAGTACACAGGCGGCCTCGTTGGGTGGCGGCACTGTGGGCATGTTTGCCGGCGATTTGTACGGAAACGGCATTATTAATTATTTTGATTATGCTGTTTACATTATTACCCCTCCCGGCATTAACAATTACATGAGCGCCGATGCCAACCTTGACGGCAACTTAGACCAAACCGATTTTAACTGGTACCGAACCAATGCCGGCATGATTGGCATTAATCAGGTGAGGTAAAACACTGTTTTGCTTTTTGTTCATGGGTAAACAGCCCCGTTGGTTGTGCCGGGGCTGTTTGCTTTTTCTAATATATGCCATCTTGCATGAAAGCCGTAAACAAGCCCCACCTCAAACAATTGTACATAACCGGTTATATACTTTCTTATTCGGGTTGGTATTTTAACCATGCCCTTATTGCCCGTGAATTAGCAAATTCGACACAACCGGCCGTGTTGGAAGAATGCGAAAAACTCGTTGAATGGATAAAGGGACAAAGCGAGTGGTTTATGCAAAACATACCGCATGTAAACCGCGTTGCCGATATTTGTGAACTGAAAATACCCGATGTGCCGCTTACTCCCGATGACTACTTTACCTGGGCCGATGTTGCATATAAAGCCTTTTACCAACTGTACCCGGTGCGCTCGGCAGAGCAACTCACTTTTACCTTTGGGTTTGATTTGGGTAATGCAAGTTGCAATCTGGAACTGTTAAAAACTTTTCTTTTTCTTAACCTTAAACTGGCCAACCACCTTAACTTTAACAACCAAATAGCGCATTTAATTCAAGATTTACAAACAATTGCAGCGCGCAATACTACCACCGCCGACCTCCTTTATTATTATGAAGAAACCGCATTTATGACCGAGGCATGGGAAAACCTGTTGCCATATATACAGCAAATTATTGCCCTGCACCCCGAAACTGCCGATGTCGCCCGCCATTTGGCGCTGTATGAACTGTTGGTGCAACTGCTGCCTCATTTTCACAATACATGGACAGCTTTGCTGCATCATTTTTAACCCGTGTGCTGCTCGCTTACCAACCGTCACCCGGCGGGTAGCAAACCTGTTTCGGTTTTTGCAGTGATCTGCTTGTTTAAGCTTGCGCTTCGTTATCTACCTCTACATTAAGCGGCATAAAGTATATGGCAGGAATAAATACAAAAATAGCCAGCGAAATATAGGGCGAAATATACCCGGTAAATATGGAAGCAAAATACAAGCCCGATGAAATGCCGTTCATGACGCGGTATTTGCGCCGCAGCCGTTGAGAAATATTTTCAATATACAGGTTGGCCTTGTCTTGCGCATACCAACGCATAAGGGTAAAGGCAAAGGCATTGGTAAACATAATAAACCCGTAAAGGGCTGTTGCTTCGGGTTTAAAAGGGTGCTCGCCCAACAGCGGCGTTACCAACGGAATAAGGCTCATCCAGAACAGCAGGTGCAGGTTATACCACAGCAATTTGTTATCGGTATGTTTAATTTGGTGGAACATGCTGTGGTGGTTAATCCACAAAATGCCAATTACCACAAAACTAAGCATATAAGAAAACAGGTGCGGCAACATACCCGACAATAACTGCCAGGTATGGCCTGCAGTGTAGCTTTCTTCAATAAGGGGCAGCCTTATTTCCAGTACCATCAGGGTAATAATAATGGCAATTACGCCATCGCTAAATGCCTCTATGCATATTTCGGACAAACTGACCCACCAATTCGGAGCAAACTGACCCACTTAGGTCAAGAATGGGGATAAGTATTACAAAGGTAGGTTTTTGTGTTGAGAATTGGGTTGTCTTAGTGAATTTCCTTTTAGTTCAAAACGATGTGCATGTGCAAGAATTCTATCCATAATAGCGTCTGCCAATGTTTGCTCTCCAATGATTTGATACCACTTGGCAATGGGCAATTGAGAAGCAATGATGATAGGATATTTACCGTATCGGTCTTCGAGTATTTGTAAGAGGGCGAGCCTTGTTTGTTGGTCGATGGTGCAAAGCCCGAAGTCATCGAAGATGAGCAGGTGGGTGTTTTGGAGTTGATTAAGTAGTTTAACAAAGGTGCCGTCGAGTTTAGCCTGGAGGATAGTTTCTATAAAACGGTTAAAGTTGAAATAACGGGTTTTAAACCCCATGATGCAGGCTTGGTGTCCTATGGCGCATGCCAGGAAGCTTTTTCCTACGCCTGTTGCGCCGCTGATAAGGATGTTTTGGGCGTTTTGGATGAAGGCGCAGTCAGCCAATTGGAGGACTTGGTTTTTGGAGAGTTGCCGGTGGTCTGAAAAGGCAAGTTGTTCTAGCATGGCTGCATAGCGCAGTTTGCTGTTTTTGAGATAAAGTTGCGTTCTTTTGTTGGTTCGGTGCAGGGTTTCGGCATCTACGAGTTGCGCCAACAGTTCGTGTGCCTGGGGTTGTTGGTGCAGGGGTAGCTGTAGCATTGCCTGATAGGTGTGGTGCATACCATTTAGGCGCAGCTTTTTGAGTTGGGAAAGCGTTTCGTGGGTGTTCATTTTTGAGGATGTTAAGATTTAAAAAAATATTGGCGGTTGTTTTTGCAGGTTATTACTGATAGTAATGTGGACCTCTGATGTGTTCATGTTCGGGCAGGGTGTTAACATCGGGGTTGTTGGTTGTTGTTGTGATGCTTTGTTTATCGAGGTTGTTTTGCAGAATATTTTGCACTGTTTTGAGGGTAATTTGCGGGCAAATGAGGGCTCTTTGGCAGGCTGCCTCCAATCGGTGTTTGCCATATTTGTTTTCCAGCCTAAGCAAACCTAAACAGATGTTGTGGGTGATTGCCCAAAGTTTACCTGCTGCCAGCATGTTTTGAATGAGGGTGTGGGCGGCAGGTCCGATTTGCTGTGCTTGTTGTTCAAAATCAGGCGCCTGGAGTTGTTGTATTTGGCGCATGTGTTGATGTGCAGGCGGCATGTGTTCTACACAGGTGGTGTAGGCATGGGGGCGGGTGTTTCGGGGGTGAACGGCTACTCTGTGCATTTGATTGTCGTAAATCTCTACCGTTTTGAGGTTAAATACTATTTTAAGGCGTTTGCCTATGAGGGTATAGGGAACGCTGTAATAGTGCTTATCTTTGCCCAGCAATACATAGTAATTTGACTGTACTTTTGCCTGACATACTTCGCTGAGTACAAACCCGGTGGCGGGTAACGGGAGCAATAAGGGCTGTTCCTGTTCTACAAACAACTGCCTGCGGCTGTGGTCTTTGCCTTGAAACAATTGCGCATTGTGTTGGGCTACACGGTCAGCTATGGCGGCGTTGAGCGCTTGCAGACTGTTAAAACTTTGTTGCCGAAGCGGTGCATAAATGCGTTGATAGGCTAAACTGACGGCGTTTTCTACGCTTGCCTTATCCCGGGGTTTGCGTACGCGGGCTGCTATTACACTGGTTTGGTAATGTTGGGCAAAGTGTTCCATGGCTTGGGTAAACTCCGGTTCATAGCGGTGGCTGCGCTTTACCGCACTGCGCAGATTATCGCACCTGATGCTTTGCGGCACCCCGCCCAAATGCATTAAACAAGCGCTTAAACCGTTCATAAAGTCGGGCTGCTTTTGCGAGGCAAGCGCTATGGCAAACAAGTAGTGGCTATGCCTTAGTACACATATTAATACCTCACACCATGCTACTTGACCCGTTTGTTCATCTGTATAGCTTAGCTTTTTGCCGGCAAAGTCCACTTGTAACTCTTCGCCTGCACGACTGTCAAAGCGCATGACTGCCCTGTGCTGTTTGTTGTAGCGTTGCAAATGTTCGCAAAACTGGGTATAGCCATAGCCGTTGCTATGTATTGACCGATACTCCTGCCAAAGCAACTTGCGGGTTACTCCAACAGATTGTAACGATACTATATAAGTAGGTGTCAATGCCTGCAAAGTAAGGTACCGATCATCGGCGCTGCATGAAGCCACCGCGTTCCCTGACACCGCTTCTAACCGAATTTGTAGCGCCTCATCGCTGTCATTTAACAACAATGCTATTGCTTCTTTGTCGTAGTTTAATTTGCTTAAGTAGCGTTTAATGGTGGTGCGAGATGTCCCACTCAACCGGCTGATGCTGCGTAACGACTTGCCTGATAAATACAACTGAAAAATTTGTCTGATTTGATGCATGCTTTTGGATTTTGCCGCCATAACTGTGCTGTTTTGGTAAACTGCAAAAATGGCAATTGTTTACATCAAATCCCCAGCCTTCAGGGTGGGTCAGTTTGCTCCGAAACGGTGGGTCAGTATACTCCGAATTATGCACCTCTACCCTGTTTTTGCTAATTGTAACCTTTTTTGCCATTGTATAGCTGTTTAATGTTGCAAAATTAGGTTTTTTACCGGACTAAAATAAAACGTTATGCAGGTTAGATGCCGCAGTTTTGGTGCAAATGATTATCTTGCAAGTTTCAATTTATAAGTTAATATTTACGCATAGGAGGTAGTTTAAATTTATGTCGGAAGTTATTTACACAACCAACTTAGAAGGGATTGATTGGGCAGAAATGAAATCAACTTTGAGCCGCGATAATTTTGACAATGGTCGTACTCCCGAACAACTTAAGGTATCCTTTTACAATAGCTATGCCGCTTGTATAGCCTGCTATGCGGGTAAAATTATTGGTACTGCCAGGGTTTTGTCTGATGGTGTATGCAATGCGTATCTTGTAGATGTTTGGACATTAACCGAGTTTCGGCGCCGAGGAATTGCGTCTGCTATGATACAAAAAATAATGAGCCTGCTAAGTGGGCAACATATCTATTTACAAACTGATGACGCCTTAGAATTTTACGCAAAACTCGGTTTTGTTGAACAACCGTTTGGCATGGGTAAAGTAATTGGTAAATGGCTTATTAATACTGGGAATGAATCTGCCTGAAATTGACGAACAACCTGTATTTCATAATTTTAGAGCGAACAACTTATAAGTCAATGAGAAATATCCTAATCTTTATTGCCCTGCTGATAACCTGTGTTGTAACAATGGCGCAAAGTTACCTGCCAACACTCACAGACGGAAACAGGTGGGAAATACGAAAACCCATGGGTATGGGGCAATTTTTAGACTACGTTTATGTGGTAAAATGCGACACACTAATAGGAGATAAATTGTATAAGCCTGCAATTTTAGCCTCAACAAGTGGCATATTGGGCTACTACCGTGAAGATACCCTTGAGCAGAAAGTATATAAATGGAACCCCGCCGCAGAAAACGAAGAAGCAATAATTGACTACAGCCTGAACGCAGGAGATTCTATGGAGCTTGCCGGATATTCTATTACCATTGACAGCATTGCCTATAAAACATACATGGGAAGGGAGCGTAAATTTTTATATTTCGGTTCTATACAAGCATTTATAGAAGGCGTAGGACACAGCTTTTATGGCATACATGATTTTGGCGGCTATCAGTTAATTATGAGTTTTGAGGAAGCGGCAGACACCTGCTCTCTAAGTACCGGGTTTACAGACACTTATTCGGGCGGCATTCATGTTTATCCAAACCCAACGGAAAGCATTTTAAAGATAACTGGCATCAACAACCGGCATGGCTTATTAACCATACTAAACTATTCGGGGCAAGTTGTACAAACAGAAAAGGCATCGGCAAATGTAAACATAGCACATTTAGCGCCCGGTATCTATTTCCTCAAAATAGAAGGCGCGCCACAAACTTACAAGGTAATTAAGTTGTAGGCATTGCCGGTGCCGGGGGTATACTTTGGAGGTGTCAATATTTAATGTGCGCGTTGAATTAAATGTCATAAAATCTTTTTCTTTCCCAATTGTAAATAGCGATAAATTTTACGAAATTTGCTACTGCTAAAGTTAGCTTAGAGGTGGCGTAAGACATCGCATGTTTTAAAAACATGCGATGTCTGCAACCTGTCTGGTAAAAATCGATTCAAAAAACGTAAAGATACGTGCTTATGAAAGGGAGGAGTGTAAAAATATATTTGGTTGATGGTATTCAAAGCGGGGTAATGACTGTCGAAATTATGAATTGGACAGGTAAATTTACAATTGCCCCCCGCACACAATTAGCCGATTTAGCCCAACGCAACGAACTCAAGAGAACAGGTATTTATATTTTAATAGGTCAGAATCCCAATGACCTATCACAAGACATGATTTATATTGGGGAAAGCGACAATACTTGGAAGAGGTTAATTAATCACAATAACGATTCTTCAAAAGATTTTTGGGGCAAGACCATCATTATTACCAGCAAGGACGAAAATTTAACCAAAGCACATATCCGATATTTGGAAAGCCGGTTAATTACAGTTGCTATTCAGGCAAAACGGGCAAAAGTCAGCAATGGCACTAATCCCGATGTAACAAGTTTACCCGAACCAGATGTTGCGGATATGGAATATTTCTTGGAGCAAATTCAAATGATATTGCCTGTTTTGGGTTTTACGTTTGCCATGCCAATTCCAAGGGTACATATTGTGCAAAATTCCGAAAGCCCCAATTCTACAGATTTAGCATCTCCCATTTTCTATTTCAACTATGCCGGCACAAACGCTCAGGCACAAGAAATAAATGGTGAGTTTGTAGTTTTTGAAGACTCAACGGTTCGAAAAGCACATACAAATAGTATTGCGGATTCTTATCTTCAGATTCGAGAAAAACTTCAAAGAGAAGGTAAAATGATAGATAGTCAAAATCCTGATTATTGGGTATTGACTCAAAATGTACCATTCCCAAGCCCAAGTGCAGCAGCAAATATTATCGGTGGCGCTTCATTAAATGGCAGGCAACATTGGAAAGTTAAAGACACTGGCATTTCTTATGCACAGTGGCAAGATGAACAAATCAAGAAAGCAGACGAATTTGAGGGCATTCAAAGTGCTGACGAAGATTAAAGTCAAAGCGTGAAAAGTGGCAATAATCTTATGCGATTTTTTCAACAGCAGAATTGAATTCTTTCCTACTTGGTAGTATAGTAATATCAAAAATCAGCTGCAATATATTTCAATATTTTAGCATAATTTAAATAACGCTGCGATCAAGGCCAACCACCTCTTTTACCCATTACCGGGCATTGGAAGGGGAGGGGCGGCCGATTCCTGTAAAAAATTTTGCAAGGCTTGGTGGTATTGGGTAAAAGTGCGCAAATTATTATGCCTGCCACCGGGTATGGTAACAAAATGTGCGGGGTTGCCAATAAAGGGCAATAGCAACTGCCCCGATTGGTAGGGAACCACCCAATCGTTGGTGCCATGAAAAATAAAAACAGGACATTTAACCGCTTTTATCCAAATATCGGTTCTAAAATGGTAGCGCAGCAGTTCGTTGTACGGAAGCAGTGGCACCCGCCTTTGGGCTACATCGGCAATGTTGTAGTAGGGGGTTTCCAGCATAAGGGCGCGCGGGTGGTTGTCGGCTGCCAGTTTGGTTGCAATTCCGGTGCCAAGCGAGCGCCCGTAAATAATAATATCTTCCTGTTTAAAACCAAGGCATTGTTGTATAGAATCGTACAGCATTTGTGCATCGGTATAAAAAGTAGTTTCGTTTATGATTCCCCGGCTTTTACCAAACCCGCGGTAATCATACATCAACAGGTTATAGCCTTTTTGGGTAAAATCGGGGGCGTAGCGGCCGTAGCGTTGCACATTGGCAGCATTGCCGTGCAGGTAAAAAATAAGCCCTTTGGGTTTGGGCGTGGTAAAATACAAGGCGTTAAGGCTAACGCTGTCGGCTTTGGTAAAAAATAATTCTTCAAACGGTTGTCCGTGTTTAAACCGGTAGGTATGATTTTGATGCAGCGGTATGGGAAACAATAAAATGCGTTCTTGAAAAATAACTGCTGCTGCGGCAAGAATGGACAAAAGCGCTAACCCCGATAAAAAGTGGAGGTATATTTTTTTGTTTAGTTTCATTTTGTTGCGGTTAATCATAAGAAGCTTTTATACCGCTGTTATAGGCATATTGCCTCGTTACGCCGTTGAGTATGGCATACAGGTGGTCGTGGTAAGCGGCAAACCGAGGGAGGTTGTTGTGCCCGGCATCTTCTATGGGAATAATAACCCCGTTTTGGCTGAGCAATGACAATTTTTTACCCGATGAAAACGGAATAAGCCTGTCTTTGGTGCCATGTAAAATAAACACAGGGCATTTAACCCCGGGCATCCACAAATCGGTTCTTATATGGTATTTAATGATTTTAGCTACCGGAAGGAAGGGTAAAAACCGACGGGCGGTTTCAATAAAACTGTAATAGGGCGAGTCGAGTATGAGTTTTTGGGGGTTGTTTTCGGCTGCAATTCGGGTGGCAAATCCCGAACCCATAGAGCGCCCGTACACAATAATTTTTTCTTCGGGATACAGGGTTTTAAGGTAGTTGTAGGCCACCTGGCAATCGTGGTAAAGCGTGGCTTCCGAGCGACGGCCGCGGCTTTTTCCAAATCCTCGGTAGTCAATCATAAAAAAATTGTAGTCTTTACCCAAAAAATCGCGGGCAAATTTACCCCAGCCTTTTACACTGCGCGAGTTGCCTTTAAAGTAGAAAACCACTCCCTTGGCGCGCGGAAGTTTAAAATGAAGTCCGTTAATAACAGCACCGGGTTCGGGGTGAAGAAACACTTCTTCAAAAGGGTACTCATATTGGTACTGAAAATCAGCAGGAAGTTTTTCGGGGTGAAAAATAAACCACTCCTGTATAAAATAGGCAATTATACAGGCGGCAAGATACAAGGCAATGAGTAAGGCTATTGCGCTTAGCCACATAAACTTACCGGTTAATGATTGAGCCAGGCAGTATGCTGTTATAATAGGTTGGACAATTTACAACAAAAACAGGTTAGAAGTTGACTTTGCCAAACAATTGCATAGTTATTTATGCTTTGGCGGGCAAAAATGCGCTAAAGGGAATGCGCAAAGACGGCTTTTACACATAATTAAACCGAAAAATTTACCGGCACCCTATAAAACTCGTTTAATGGAACGGGGTTACTTTCGGGCAGTTCCATGTACAAACGGCATGGCGCATTTACAGAGATGTATATACATGCCCGCAAATGCACCATGCCGTAAAACAGATTTAAAGTACAACAAGAAGGAAGTTTTTACCCGGGCTGCGGTTAATCTGCGCTTACATCGTAGTCATCTTCCGTGTCAGAAAAAGCGCCTGCATTAATTTGGGCAAACATAATTTCCTTTACGCGTTGCTCCAGTTCATTGGTCAGTTCGGGGTTATCTTTCAAAAAGGCTTTCACGTTATCGCGGCCTTGCCCAATTTTATTACCATCAAAACTGTACCATGAGCCGCTTTTCTGAATAATGTCCAGTTCGGTGGCATAGTCAATAATTTCACCCAGTTTAGAAATGCCTTCGCCGTAAATAATGTCAAATTCGGTGCTTCTGAACGGGGGTGCCATTTTGTTTTTTACCACTTTCACTTTGGTTCGGTTGCCAATTATATCATTGCCGTTTTTAAGTTGGCCAATTCGGCGAATATCGAGGCGCACCGATGCGTAAAATTTAAGGGCATTACCGCCGGTGGTGGTTTCGGGGTTGCCAAACATTACGCCAATTTTTTCGCGAAGCTGGTTAATAAAAATACAGGTGCAGCCCGTTTTGCTAATGGTTCCGGTGAGTTTTCGCAATGCCTGCGACATAAGGCGTGCTTGCAAACCCATTTTCGATTCGCCCATATCGCCTTCCAGTTCGCCGCGGGGTACCAGGGCGGCTACCGAGTCAATAACCACAATATCCAAAGCGCCGGAGCGTATAAGGTGGTCGGCAATTTCAAGAGCCTGTTCACCATTATCGGGTTGCGAAATAAGCAGGTTGGCCACATCTACGCCCAATTTTTCGGCATAACTTTTATCGAAGGCATGTTCGGCATCAATAAAAGCAGCAATGCCGCCCCGTTTATGCACTTCGGCAATGGCGTGTATGGCTAAAGTGGTTTTACCCGATGATTCGGGCCCATATATTTCAATTACCCTTCCGCGCGGATAACCGCCCACGCCCAGGGCAATATCAAGGCCAAGTGAGCCGCTGGGTATTACATCGGCTTTTACCACTTGCCTGTCGCCCAGTTTCATAACGGTACCTTTACCAAACATTTTGTCTAATTTGGCTACGGTCATCTGCAGGGCTTTTTCTTTGTCGTTGTTAGATGGTGTTGACATAAGCATTTAGTTTTTTATTGTTAAGCATTAATTTTTTGGCGCATTGTTTTTAAAAGAGCAGGTGTAGCGCTGCAAAAACCGCCAGATTGGCGCCCAATACCAGCGCGGGCAGGGTTAAACCCGGTTCCAGCAGTTGGGTGCCTATAAATTTATCGGTTTCTTCTGCAATTCGGGCGGCAAGTTTACCTTCGTTATCGGGGGTAATGGTTTCTTCTTTGGTGGCACGTTCTACAATATCGGCCAAGGGTACCAATGAGGAAATGAAGCGCAGTACAGCCCTGATGGCAAAGGGCATATTGTCTAATTTATCAAAAAAACGGACAATTAATTTAGCACCGCCGGTTACCATGTTGCCGGTAGTTTTGTTGCGGTCTAAAAAATCGGCGAGTTTGTTTACGGTATAGCGGTAAAAAAAGTCTTTGTTTTCAACATAGGCAAAGTGAATTACCTTTTGTATGGTATATTTGTAACCCACCAGCAGGTACAACACCGGAAAAGCAAGCAGCAACAGCGCTGCTGCTGCAATACGCCACGCGCAAATCGAAGTGCCGGTATTTACACAGAGGTTTGGCAGCAACAGAAAAAGCGCCAGGTTTAGCAAAAAACCGCCTGCCCCAAAAAACAACAAGCGAGTTATGGCCAACCATGATGTTTTGGCAGCAAATTTCAGCAAATTGGCAATAGCCGGCATTTTATACAAGTTTGGGGTAAAAAAAGTGGTATGATGCAGTAAATAGCTACCGGTTTTAGCAGTTTTTAAGGATAGTTTTGGAAATGCCTTAAATATCTATTCTGGCATATTTGGCATGCCTTTCAATAAATTCGCGGCGGGGTTCCACATCGTCGCCCATAAGCATGGAAAAGATACGGTCAGATTCGGCGGCGCTTTCAATAGTTACCTGTTTCAGTATTCGGTTTGAGGGATCCATGGTGGTTTCCCATAATTGTTCGGCGTTCATTTCTCCCAAACCTTTGTAACGTTGCACGTTTACCACCCTCGATACGTCGTCGTTTCCGGCCAGTTTTTGCATAGCGGCTTCGCGTTGCTCTTCGTTCCAGCAGTACACCATTTCTTTGCCCCGTTTTACCAGATACAGCGGCGGGGTTGCAATGTATATATAGCCCCGTTCGACAAGGTTTTTCATTTGCCTGAAAAAGAAAGTAAGAATAAGGGTGGTAATATGGCTACCGTCAACGTCGGCGTCGCACATAATAATAATTTTGTGGTACCGAAGTTTATCTATGTTTAGTTCTTTGTTTTCGTCGTGGTAAACACCCAGCGCCTGGTAAATATTTTTAATTTCTTCGTTGTCATATATTTTATGCTCCATGGCTTTTTCCACGTTCAGAATTTTACCGCGCAGGGGCATAATGGCCTGAAATGCGCGGTCGCGCCCTTGTTTGGCAGTACCGCCTGCCGAGTCGCCCTCTACCAGAAACAGTTCGCAGGCTTCGGGGTCTTTGTTGGAGCAATCGGCCAGTTTGCCGGGCAGGCCGCTTCCGGTAAGAGCAGTTTTGCGCTGCACCAATTCGCGGGCTTTTCGGGCTGCGTTGCGGGCGGTGGCGGCCAGAATAACTTTTTCTATAATGGTTTTTGCCTGACGCGGGTTTTCTTCCAAAAAGGCATTTAGTTTATCGCCCACAATGTTTTCTACAATACCTGCCACTTCAGAGTTGCCTAATTTGGTTTTGGTTTGCCCTTCAAACTGAGGTTCGGGCACTTTAATAGAAATGAGCGCGGTAAGACCTTCCCTAAAATCATCGCCGGTAATTTCTATTTTTACCTTGTTCAGCAGCCCGTTTTTTTCGGCATATGTTTTAAACGTGCGGGTAAGCGCCCTGCGGAACCCCGATACATGAGTGCCGCCTTCTATGGTGTTAATATTGTTTACATAGGAGTGCACATTTTCATTATATGTACTGTTGTATTGAAGAGCAATTTCGGCCGAAATCATATCTCGCTCGCCTTCCATGTAAATAGGAGCTTCAATAAGCGGGGTACGGGTGGCATCAAGGTATTTTACAAACTCTACCAAGCCGCCGTTAGAGTAAAATTCTTCAACCGGAAAGTTGCCTTTATCGTCCTTTTCGCGCTTATCGGTTAGGGTAATGCGTATGCCTTTGTTCAAAAAGGCCAGTTCCCGCAGGCGTGATGCAAGGGTGTCATAGTTGAACTGAAGTACGGTAAAAATCTGGTGATCGGGTTTAAAAGTGGTGGTAGTACCGTTGCGGTCGCTATCGCCGGTTTGTTTTACGGCATACAGAGGTGTTCCGCGCTGATATTCCTGCACAAAAAAACCGCCGTCGCGCTCTACCTCCACTTTTACATATTCCGACAAGGCGTTTACGCACGAAACACCAACACCGTGCAAACCACCCGATACTTTGTAGGTGTTTTTGTCAAACTTGCCGCCGGCGTGCAGTACAGTCATGACCACTTCAAGCGCAGAGCGACCTTCGGCAGTGTGTATGGCTACGGGTATGCCGCGCCCGTCGTCTTGAACGGTAACAGAATTATCTTCATTAATAGATACATGAATGTTTTTGCAATAGCCTGCCAACGCTTCGTCAATAGAGTTGTCAACCACCTCATAAACAAGGTGATGTAGGCCTTTAAACCCAATGTCTCCAATGTACATTGCGGGGCGTTTGCGCACTGCCTCTAATCCTTCAAGCACCTGAATGCTGTCGGCTCCATAATTGTTTTGCATAAATTCTTCTGTTTTTTTGCAGGTTGTAACTAACCTTGTTTTACTCAATTTTCAGCGTAAAGGTACAAAAAATCGGGTAATTATTTCCTATTTACTACTCTCCATCTGAATCAGTTTTCAAAGGCAGTTTGCCCGTTTAAAACGCTTTTTATTGCCAAAAAGTTTTGCAAAAATACTCCATTTTTAACTTTTTTGCTATTTTTTTTGGTATTTTTTGTTTTTTGGGGCTTTGCGCATAAGAAAATAGACTTTAGACCGAAAACATGGTGCGTGAAACTATAGACAATACCCCAAAAACCAAATAGGTTTATGCTTTTCACTGGCAAATGCTTTTTACTTCGCAAAAGGCAATCTGCGCGTTTCTTCCGACAGCTATAGTCTTAGTCTGAAATCTTTGGTCCAAAATCCGGTTATTTATTTTCTTCTAACCATTTTTTGCTTTATTGTGTTATACTCAAACACACAATTTGTACGCAACGTGCAGGAATTTACACAACAACTTATGCAGTGGCAGGGGGGCAATAAGCGGCAATTGCCTTGGAAAAACACCACAGATGCCTATATTATTTGGCTTTCGGAGGTTATATTGCAGCAAACAAGGGTAGAACAGGGAATGCCTTACTTTTTGAAATTTGCCGAGCGCTACCCGTCTGTTTCCCATTTGGCCAATGCCCCCGATGATGAAGTAATGCACCTGTGGGAGGGTTTGGGCTATTACTCGCGTGCGCGCAATATGCTGCACACTGCCCGTTTTATTATGAAAGAACTAAATGGGGTGTTTCCTCAAACTTATGCAGAAATCAGAAGGTTAAAGGGTGTGGGCGATTATACGGCAGCCGCCATTGCTTCGTTTGCTTTCGGGTTGCCTTATGCAGTGGTAGATGGCAATGTTTACCGCGTTTTATCGCGCTATTTTGGCATTGATACTCCCATTGACCTGCCACAGGGTAAAAAACAATTTGCCCAACTGGCGCAGCAATTGCTCTACACACCCAACCCCGGTTTGTATAATCAGGCTATTATGGACTTTGGCAACTTGCAATGCACCCCTGCCAAACCCAACTGCTCCAACTGCCCGCTCAACGGCAGTTGTGTTGCCAATGCTGCCGGCCGGATTGCCGCATTGCCGGTAAAAAGTAAAAAGCTGGTGCGCAAAACCCGTTTTTTCAATTTCCTAATCCTACATACGCCTTCGGGTGGGGTGTTACTGCGCAAAAGAATGGCTAAAGATATTTGGGAAAACCTGTATGAGTTTTTGCTCCTCGAAACCGACGACCAACTGCTTACACATCAAACCATTGGCAATCACCCTTTCATAAAGCAGCTTCTGAATCATTATCGGCTCACCTTCCGTTCGGCATCGGGTATGTTTAAGCAACAGCTAACGCATCAAACAATTTACGCCTGTTTTTTTGAGGCCGATATTGCCCAACCCGAATTTTTTACCCTGCTGCAACACTTTTTTGAAATTCCCGAAAACGAAATTAACCGCTATGCTTTGCCCAAAATTATAAACACCTATCTTGCCAATCGTAAAAACGACGGGGCGGCACAACAGTTGCAATTGCCATTGTTGTAACATGCCCTGTTTCCCAAATCAAGCAAGTTGATTATTGATTTGGGCGTTGTTGCAAAAACAGCACAAGGCATTTGCCGGATTCATCCTGCAAATGCCTTGCGGTTTAATCATGCTGCTATCCCCGCAGCGCCAGCCAAAGCATGGCAATTACGGCAAGCAGCAATACCGATAAAACAACATCTCTGGTTGCAATGTTGCTGCGGTCAAACACACCGCTATAGGTTACATGCTCAATTTGTTCCTCCGATGGTTTTGGGGTTAGCAAACTTACTACAACCAGCACTGCTGTGCAGATAATAAAGAGCAAAATGGCAAAATGCAGAAAGTTAATGGTGGCCAGTGTTTTAAGCAAAGAGCCATCGGGGAGCGAGTTTTTCATCAGTTCAAGGGCAAAACGCAAAGCGCCCAGTACAAAACCGGTTATGAGTGAAGCCATAGCGCCCTGTCCGTTTAAGCGTTTAATAAACAAACCCAACAGGAACACCGCGGCAATAGGGGGTGAAATATAAGCTTGTACGCTTTGCAGATAAAGAAACAACTGGTCTGACAGGGCACCGCTTTGAATTACAGGCACCCACAACAAGCTAATTAAAACCAGCAGCACGGTAGAAATACGCCCTACCGATACCAGTTCGCGGTCGGTTGCTTTGGGGCGGTACTTTTTGTAAAAATCGAGGGTAATAAGCGTAGAACTGGAGTTAAACATAGAAGAAAGCGAACTCATAAGCGCAGCAAATAAGCCGGCTACCACCAGTCCTCTAAGCCCTATGGGCAATATATCTTTTACCAGCGTAGGCAGTGCCTTGTTAGAAACAGGTGCGCCGTCAACAATGGGCATACTGGGCAACATGCCTTTTTTATAAAGGGCAAAAGCAATAATGCCCGGTATTACAAACAAGAACAAAGGCAACATTTTAAGAAAACCGGCAAAAATACTGCCTTCGCGGGCATTTTGAATATTTTTGGCAGACAACACCCGTTGCACAATAAACTGGTCGGTACACCAATACCACAGCCCCAAAATGGGTGCGCCAAACAAAATACCCGTCCATGGGTAGTTGGGGTTGTCTATTGATTTCCATATCTGGAAATAACTGTTGGTTTCGGGCGAACCGCCTGCTGCGGTAGATGCATCGAGGGTAATTTTGTATAACTCGCTCCAGCCGCCCAAAGCAGATAGCCCGAAGAAAGTAACGGCAATTGCTCCGGCAAACATTACAAACATTTGCATCATGTCTGTATAGGCAACTGCTTTTAACCCGCCAAAAATGGTATAAATGCCGGTTGCCAGTACCAGTAAAATAGCGCCAATCCAGAAATCAACGCCAATGGCCTCCAGAATAACGCCGCCGGCAAAAATGGTAACCGATATTTTGGTAAGTACATAAGCAATGACCGAAATTACGGCCAAGTAGGTTCTGGCGCTGCTTGAGTAGCGGAGTTCCAGAAACTGCGGCATGGTAGCTACCCCGCTTTTAAGGTAAAAGGGTACAAATACCCAGCCCAACAGCAGTAGTATTACCCCGGCCCATATTTCGTACTGCGCTACCGGAACTCCTTCTGCAAAGCCGCTGCCGGCTAAGCCAATAAGGTGCTCAGAGCCGATATTTGACGCAAACAGCGAGGCGCCTATTACAAACCAGCCCAAATTGCGCCCAGCCAAAAAGTAATGGTCTGAACTTTCGGAGGCGGTTTTTGAAGACCAGAATGCCACGCCAAAAACAGCAATAAAATAAACTGCAATAACCAGCAGGTCAATAAAATGTAGTTCTATTGTCATAGCTTACAAGTTGGTTGAAATTAATTTTAAAACAGGTTGGCATAAAAGAGGTTGCCTTTATAGCGTTTGTGTTTGCCGCGTTGCGTGCCGCCTACACATTGCCGCAATTGGAGGTTTCTGCTCTGTTTTGCCGGCGGAAATTACGATTAATTTCTAACTTGCAAATCTGCCGCAGCATTTATTTTCTCTAAATGCCGTTTTATACCCGTAACTCACGCGTATTAAAGCGTTGTGTTCAAAATTTGTTCGAAGAATGGCGTTGTATGCCTGCCTTATTTTACGGGTTGTTGCTGTTTAATGTTATTGGAACTATGTAGTGCGGCTACTTTTACATCGCAATCAACTTGCTGGCTTTAGTAAACCCGAATATTGGGGTTTTTAGTTGGCGACATATTTATGTAATACGATGTAAACAGGTATTTTGGAATAGCCAAGCCCCAAATTTAATGGCGGGTTAGCAGTTCCTGCCCCAAAAAGGGTAAAATTGTTCGGTAGCGCATAAATATAAGAAGCAGGCCTGCAAGGGCCTGCTTCTTATTTAAGACATACTTTTCCTTTTTAGGGCAGTTTTAAGACTGACCCTCCTGCAAAAAGTAACAAGTATTTTTTAAATTAACGTTTTACCAGTTCTGCCGCAGCCGGAGCTTTGGTATAGAATTTTTGTAACGCCTTTTTAACCTGAGCAATTTTATCGTAGTTTACATTATAGTAAATAAACTTGCCTTCGCGTTTGGTATCTACCACTTCGGTGCCTCTTAAGATTCGGAGGTGTTGCGAGGTTATGGATTGTTCCAGTTTAAGCGTGTTGTAAATTTTATTTACGTTGATAATACCCTTTTCGTCAACAAATTTAACGATGGAAAGCCGCAGAGGGTGGGTAATTGCCCTCAGCAATTCGGTTGCAGTGTCGAGATCGCGTTGGTTAAATGCTGCCATAATCTATAGGTTTTTTTGTAGTGTACGGTTAAAATGAGAAAAAGTTACATTAATTCTAAGAAAAAGTAGAAAAAGATAAATAACCTTTTTTTCTGCATAATAACGCAGGCGGCAGCCCTAATGTTTTATCATAGGGCCGCCACCGGCATTTTTTAACACTTTTTCTTTAGAAAAGCACTGCCATTACTTGGTAAGGTCTTCCACTAAGCTCGAAATTTCGGCAATCCTGTCGTGGTTTAAAGAGTAAAATATGAATTTACCCTGACGTTCGGTGTTTACCACGCCGGCTCTTCTTAAAATGGCCAGGTGTTGCGAAGCCACAGATTGCTCTAAGCGCAGTTTTACGTAAATTTCGGTTACGGTCATGCGCTTGTTTTCTTCAAGCAGGTTAATGATAGACTGGCGCAGTTTGTGGTTAACCGCACGAAGTACCAAAACAGCTTTGCGTAAAACGTTGTAATCGAGTGTAATGGGGTTGTCGGAGTTTTGACGAAGCACCACAGACTCGGTTTTTTTAGATTGTGTTCCCATTGTTAGAATTTTTTTAATGATGAAAGCAAATTAGTTAAACTTTATGTTGCATATAAGATTAATGGACTAATTCTGTTTTGCTTTTATTGGAGAAGAAATTTTTTATGTAATCGGGAAAAAAATAGGCTATATCTTCGGTTTTACCTGTGGTGAGACGTTCAAATGCAGGTTCCGACAAATTTGTTGCGCTGCATTCCACATCAGCCATAAACCCGGCGTTTGGGTGCTGCAAAAGCGGGCGGCATTTGGCAGCGCCGGTACCAAAGTAGTAGCAGGGTTGTTCGTTCAAATACGTGTCGAACACACCGGGGGTTATTACCAAAGCCTGCGGTATTTCAATACATTCAAGGGTTGATGTGTACACTGCGGTATATACTTCCATACGCATGGCATCGAGCATGGGCATATAAAACCCCGGTTCATTGTTATTATTGGTAATGGCTTTGCGGGTTAGTGCTTCTAAAGTGCTTACGGCTATAAGCGGTATATTTAAGACATAGCATATTCCTTTTGCTGCCGATACTCCAATGCGAAGGCCGGTATAAGACCCCGGGCCTTGGCTTACCGCCACGGCGTGTAGCTGGTGTATGTTGTATTGGTTGCGGTGCAATATTTCCTCTATTTGTACGGTAATAAGTGATGCATGAGCATGGCCCGCTGTATTTTCAATACAGTCTATTGTGGCGCCGTTTACTGCAAGTGCAACAGAGCAAATATGTGTACTTGTGTCTATGCCCAATATAAGCATGGCGTATTTTTCTTTATCCAAAAAGGATTTTTTGGTTATAACTGTTGTAAAAACACCAATTAACCTTTTTTGGTTTATTTTTAATTGCAAAAATACAATTTTTTAATTCTTTTTTAAAATTGTACATTTATTTTTTTTTCTTTTTCGTCTCTTAAAATAATGACAACCGATTTTTTACCCGTGTTGAGCTTGCTAAGGGCGTTCATATAGGAGTACATATCTTTTACCGGTGTGTCGTCAATTTGTATAATAACATCGCCGCTTTGAAGTCCGGCAGTTTGTGCCGGGCGGCCGTCCACTACGCCGGTTATGCGCACGCCCACGCCTTCAAAAGCATAATCGGGCATAATGCCAAGGGTTACTTTATATTTTGGCGCTTTTTGACTTTCTTCGGTTTTAGTGGGGGTAAAGGTTAGTTTACCGTCCGTATTCAGGGTGTCTATGAGTGCAAGTGAATATTGTACTACGTCTTCAATGCCGGAAAAGTTAATTTTTTCGGCATCGTCGGTTGGTTTGTGATAATCTGTATGGATACCGGTAAAGAAGTGAATAGCCGGAATTTTTTGCCAGTAAAACGAGGTATGGTCTGATGGGCCAACCCCCGATTCGGTAGTTTTAATGTTGAGGTTGCCGATGTTTATACGGTTCAGGCTTTGCCACCCGGGTGAGGTGCCTGTGCCGTTTATGGTAAGGGTTTTGGTGAGGCTGTCAAGTCGCCCTACCATATCGTAATTGAGCATGTAATTTACCGATTCGGGCGGAACGGTGGCATGTTGAGCAAAATAATTTGACCCGAACAAACCCAGTTCTTCACCCGAAAAGGCAATAAACAGGTAGTTGTTTAAGCGGGGAGCATGGGGGTTGTTTTTCAATTGCCGGGCAATTTCAAGTATGGCGCTTACGCCGCTGGCATTGTCATCGGCGCCGTTGTGTATGGCCGGCGCGCCTGTATATAGCGAGTTGCCGCTTTCGCCATGCCCCAGATGGTCATAATGTGCGCCTATTATTACCGTATAAGGTGCGTTGTTGTCAATATAACCTGCTACATTATGCCCCGTTTTTTCAACTCTACGGGTTTCGAGTTGCAGAAATACCTTTGGGTTAGTGCCGGTGTACTGCAATTTTTTATAGGCCTCTGCTTCCAGAAAGAGCACGGGTATGCCTGCCGAAACCACGCGCGGACCAATTTTTACATCGGGGTTTGCCAATGTGGTGTCGGTATTATAAAAAATAATGGCCGCTGCACCTTTCTGCACTGCGGTAGCTATTTTTTTGTTCAGCCCGGCTTGGCCGCGGTATTCATCGGGCAGTTTCAGGCTTTCGGGCGATGCCATGTTTATCAGGAAAATTTTTCCTTTCAACGAGGCGGGGTAGTGGTAATCGGTATAATTTGAACCAGCTATTTCTATACCATATCCTACGGCTGCCAGAGTGCCTTTTACCTTTCCGTTGGCGGCTTCGGGTAAAGCGTAGTAGTCTTTTTCGGGTACAAAAGAAGTTTTGCCAATACGCAACCGGTTATTGCCGGTGTACTGTCGTTGGGCGGTAAATGTAAACGGCTGAAGATAGGTGTTGTTGTTTCCCCGCGGTTGCAGCCCAATGTCTTTAAACTGACTACTTATGTACCGGGCTGCTTTTTGCTCGCCGGGGCTGCCGGTAAGCCGGCCTTCCAAACTGTCGGCACTTAAATATTGTATATCATACCTTAACCGGCTTGCAGCAGCGCCGGGTATTTGCGCCTGCACATCCGTTGCAGCTAAACCTGCAAGTATTGCTATGTATAATAACCTGCCTATTATTTTGGGAAACAAAATCATTACATTAAAACAAGTTGCTTTTATTGCCGCAAACATAACTCTTTTTCTTTTACTGAAAACTATTTTTATAGTTTTTTTTGAAAATTTTGTATTTTTTTTAAATTTGCCTTTAAAACAAGCATCTGCACATTGCCAAACATGCCTGCCGGGAAGCGGTAATTTCCAGAAAAATGTAAACTTTCTAATGCGTTTTACTTCCTTGCTGCTCATCAATCGGTTTAATTGCCCAGTTGGTTTTACTTTAAAATATTGCTGTTGGTATAAATGGTTTGGAAACTGATAGAGCCATGCAACAAGGAATTGGCGCATAAATGTGCTTTAAAAACAGTTGGCGAAAAAAGGCGCACACGCTCAGTTTAGGAAACAGAACGGTTTTGTGCCACAAAATTCGGCCGGTATATATTACCCAATATGGCAATTTTGCAGACTGTTGTGGCGTTTTGGTTGCCTGCCGATATAATTTTACGAATTTTATCCCCCAAAACAGGTGCATTTACAAAAACTTATTACCTTTATTGCCTGCAAACGCTGCCGCCAACAGGTATTTGGCAGCGCAATGGTCATACAAATAACCGACACATGTCATTTGTAACTGTTAATGGGGTAAAATTACATTACGAGCAGAGCGGTGAAGGCGAAGAAACCATTCTATTCAGCCACGGATTGTTGTTTGATACCCGCCTGTTTGAAAAACAGGTAGCTTATTTTCAAAACCGATACCGATGCATAGCCTATGACCATCGCGGCCAGGGGCAAAGCCAAACCCCCGATGACGGGTTTGATATGGATACGCTTACCGAAGATGCACTGCAACTGATAAAAACGCTCAACGTTGGACCCTGCCATGTGGTGGGTTTATCTATGGGCGGTTTTGTAGGAATGCGCTTAGCCGCCAGGCATCCCGAACTGGTAAAGTCGCTCATACTGCTCGAAACATCGGCCGATGAAGAAACCAATGTTTTTAAATACCGGCTGCTGAGCCTTATTTTCCGATGGTTTGGCGCCGGGCCGGTTGCCAGCCAAATTATGAATGTGTTGTTTGGGCAAAAATTTTTAAACGACCCGCAGCGCAAAGCCGAACGTGATTTTTGGAGGCATGAAATTGCCCGTTATCCCAAAACCATTGTGCGGGCTGTGGCCGGTGTTATAGAACGCCAACCCATAATTGCCGAACTGAAAAACATTACCGCCCCCACCTTGGTAATGGTAGGAAACCAAGATGTAGCTACTCCTCCCGACAAAGCCGAGCGCATACACAACCACATAGGCAACTCAAAATTAGTGGTAATTAAAGGTGCGGGACACAGTGCTTCACTAGAAGAACCCGAACAGGTGAACGCCGCCATAGAAGAATTTCTACGCGATTTGCAAGACGATTTCAGCGCCGATGAAGCGTAACAGACATACCGCCCTTGCAGGGTGTTTTGCCTTGTAAATTGGCCAGCCTGCAAGACTTAACCTTGCCCGTATTTGCAATTTACCCCGTATATTGCAGGGAAAATTATAAATTGGTTTTTTCGGCCAGCAGTTGCGCTATTTTTTTATCCCAGCCGTAAATATCCTCCCTAAAATTTACCTCGCCCGATTCGGAGTTAACAAAGGCAGTTTGATAAACAAGGTAAATAGGTATGGGCTTTTTAAGGTTTACAATGGTTTCTTTCTGGCTATGAATAACGGATTCTACGCGCTCTTTACTCCACGTGGGGTCGCTGCGCAGCAGGTGCAGGGCAAACTCCAATGGTTGGTTAATTCTTACGCAGCCGTGGCTGTAAGACCGGCGGCTGTTATTAAACAACTCGCGTGAGGGGGTGTCGTGCAGGTAAATATCATATTGGTTGGGAAACATAAACTTTACCACACCCATGGGGTTGTAGGCGCTTGCACCCTGCCGAAAAGCATATTGAGTTAGGTCGGCCTTTTTCCAGTCAACGGCGGTAGGGTCAATGCGTTTGTTGCCCTTAAACACGTTAATATCGTTGTTAATAAAGTAATTGGCATCGGAGTGCACCTCTTTCATGAGTTCGTTTTTAACAATACTGGCCGGCACATACCAGTAGGGGTTCAGCACCATATAGGTAATGGTATCGTTAAAGGAAGGAGTAGGGTAGTTTTCTCTTCCTACAATAATGGCTTCGCTGTAAGATTTTACCCCGTCTTCAAACATGGTAAGGCGGTATTCGGGTACGTTCACCAGCACATAGGTGCTGCCCCATGAGTCGGGTGCCCAGCGCCAGCGCTCTAAGTTGGCTTTTATCTGGTCAATTCGGGTAGCCAAACTTACGTTTAACTCATTTATTACGTTAGACCTTACCAGTCCGTCGTAGTACAGGCCATGCCTGCGCTGAAACAGCATAACGGCTGTTTCCAGTTCTTTGTCAAACACTTCGGTTAAGGGTGCTTCGGGGCTAAGGTCGCCGGTAATTTGGAGGCGTTTTCGCACTTCGGTCACCATGGGATTTCGGTCGCCTTTTTGCAGCAGCAGGTTCCACGATGCCTTAATTGGCTCCCAGGGAGTAAGGTTTTCGTAAATTTGCAGCAGTTGTTTCAATTGTGCATATTCGGGGTGTTGCGGTTCAAGACTTTGGAGGGCGTTGCAAAAAGGTGTGCCGGAGGTAACTGCTTGGGAAAGTACCAGTTGCATATTAAACGGAAGCCGTTGTGGTTTCCAGGTAATGCCAATATTTTCGGGATTTATTTTACCCGATTGCAGGTGCTTGCCCAATTGCATAAAGGCATCGGTCATTAACAATTCAAGGTTGGCCAAGTCGGTCAGTATGTCTTCATTGGCGCTGTATTGAGTAGTTTGTACCAGTTGCTGTATGGTTTGGTAGTGGTAGTCGGCGGGCAGCAGTGCGCTAAAACGGCTGTTATCAATGCAATGTACAAACTCCTGCGAGGCGGGCATAAAATACCGTCCGGCCAGCCAGATAGGTGCATAATTGCGTTGGCTGTAAAAATCTTTAATTGCCTGTGCATTGCAAATGCGCTCGGCGGGCAACAGGTAACTTTGTGCCGAGTCTTGCACTTGTTCTGTTTTGGTTCGCAATAAGTCGGGTAAATCGGCGGTGGGCTGTTGTGGGCTTTGTTGTGCGTACAATACAACAGAAAGCAACATAAATGTGCCTGCAGTACGAAAGCGGCTTAGGGAAAGCGGCAAATGGGCAGCTTTTTTAAGATGCTTTACAATGCAGGCTAAATGGTGAAACATGATTTTGGTTGTTTATTATGAAAGGAGAGGCTATGGATGTTGTTGGCAGAAACATGATGGTTTACAGGTATAACTTGCCAGACAAATTGTTAAAACACATTTAAGCGCCGGTTTGTTTGCATGGTGCGTTTGTTGCAAATACCGGTTTTAAGATGCATGATTTAACGCGAGGTTGGCATTAAGAACGTATTGCAGCCCTTATTTTACAAGGCTTTGGCAGTTCGAGGTCATTGAATTTGCTTTATTTAGGCGCAAAATGATGATTTTCCCAACTTGCACCCCCCCAGCTCGCGCGAGGCTTAGCCTCGCGAAATGAGTATAGATTCAAGGCTTAGCCTTGGTCTTTTTACGCAACTCACGAGGCTTAGCCTCGCGCAGGCAAGGGGGGAGCTTGTAAGCCTTGTTTTACAAGGGTTTAAGCATTTTTAAAATCATTTCCATGCAAGTGTATTTCACAGATTTGTTTATGATAAAAGGGGGTTGCTAATTCCAACCTCGCGTTAATTTACCCGGTCAATTACCTGTTTTAAATAAGGGGCAGCGTGTAACAGCCGGCTG
>NBMY01000138.1 GCA_002212985.1 Sphingobacteriales bacterium TSM_CSS | reverse complement strand
CATTGGCAACGGCAATTTTAGCCTGTTTAATTGTGGCATTTTCAAGATAAACCATACCGGTATTGGGGTCGTACATGGTATTGGGATCGGCGGTGGTAGGGTCTAATTGCAACCCTTCCTGACCTGTATTTTCATCTTCTTCTATCATGCCCATACAGTTGTTTGGCTCATAAGTTTCATCAGTTTGAGATAACAACATCATATTGTATCCGTTTATAAATAACAGCAGAATCGGTACAAGCCTGTTAAATAACCACCAATTACTACTTCTGTTACTACTGTTGCGGGGGGCAGGAATCTACATAAAAGTATTGTGTTTTCATAGTGTTGTTCATTTTTGGGGTATCTGTAAAACATTTTTACAAACTTAACTCATTCTTTTCAAAAAACAATACCTGCAAAAAATATTTTAACTATTTTATGCAAAACATTTGTTTTTAATGGCTTAAACAAAGATAGCAGGCAAACCACCCATAGTTTAGAAATAATGGGCAGTTTGCCTGCTATGGCAATTGGGTATTTATATCAGTTAATAATACTATTCTGCTGCCAACTTACCCCGCGCAAGCGTTGTGCCGGTGGCATTGGTAACGGCATACAGGTACAAGCCGGGCGGCAGGTTGTTGCGTTGTATGTAAATGGTATTGCCGCTTGCTGCGGTTTGGCTGTATATGGGGCGGCCGGTAACATCAAACAAAGTAAGCAGCAGGGGCGTGTTGCCGGCAATATTGGGCAGGGTAATGGTGGTTTGCGTGGTAAAAGGGTTGGGGCTTACCAGCGCTTGCGCCGTTGTTTGCAGAGGCAGGTTTTGTATGCCCACTGTGCCCGTAGAGTCAACTATGCTCAACACATCAAAGCCGCACTCTAAGAGTTCGTTTTGGTTAAAATCGGCGGTGGCTTCTATGATAAGGCGCATATTGGCGGATGGGGCAAGGTATTGGCTTACCTGATAGGTGTAGGGTGTCCAGTTCCAGAGGGGAAACTGCGTATCGGGGCCTTCCAGCAGTTGCAGGGTTGCTTCATCGGTTCCGTTGCTTAGTTTTACCGTTACTTTGTCATTGGTTCCCAATCCAAACTGCCCTAAGTTAACAAACCAAAGCTGGTAGCTTAACCATGCATCGCCGTATTGGGTAAGGTCGAAGGTGGGCGAGGTAAGGGTTACGGTTCCGTTGTTAACAAAGTCAAACAGATCAGCGTTGCCGGTTACAAAGCATTCGGTTCCGAAATCGGAGTTAACATCGTCTTCGGGATTAAAAACCTGTCCGCCGCCAAAGGTGGTGCCGGTGGGGTCTTGGCGCGTCCATTCGCCGCCGGTATCAGAAGTTCCCGAAGTTGTCCAGCCAAAATCAAAGGCAAAATCATCGTAATAACCATCTTCCAACTGTATGGTAAGGAATGGCGCATCTATGGGTATTTCCTGTGCGGTAAGTCCAAAGGTGCGGTAGCCCCATTTTCCGGCTATAATATCATAGTTGCCGTTGTAAAACGAGGGCACCCAAAAATACCCTTCGCTGTTGGTGGTTACGAGGTAGTTAAAATCGGGGTTGGTAAAGCGCACCTGTGCGTTGGGTATGGGTTGCCAGTTCATGTTAAGCACCTGCCCCTGAAAAGTAAAATTTGGCAGTGGCTGCATGGCGGCGTTGAGGGTAGTTTGTATGCCGTTAATTAAGAAAACATCGGGCAATACCATCGGTTCGTACCCGGCTTTGGTAAACTGAACGCTGTAATTACCGCCATCTAAGGTGCCGGTATTATATACCCCCTCTAAGTTGGTATGTTTGGGCAAGGAGGTGCCCGATACAATGGTTATTTCTACGCCCGCAAGGGGTTGTCCGGTATTGGCATCGGTAACGGCGCCGGTTAAATAGGCTGCCTGATACGGAAAAGCGCCAATTACAAACAGACCTTCTTCCATATCGGAAACCAGCAAATTGCCCGATGGCAGGTAGGGGTAAACGCCCCATGCGCCGTTAAACCCGTCGCCCGAAAGCGGAGAGGTGTCGTAACTTGCTACCTGTATAAGGTTATCGGGGTAGGTGGCATCGTGTATGGTAACGCCATCGCGGTAGTACGAAGATATTACAAAGTTACCTCTTACATAGGTGTTGTGAATAATTACCCCGCTGCCCGGGTTAGACTGTATGCGGTCGAGTTCCCGAATATCGGTAACATCGGTTATATCGTAAGAGGTAAGGAAAGAACTGCTCACTTCATCGGTGGTAAAAATGGTTTTTCCGTCATCAGACATCCAGCAGTTGTGGGTAAAATTGCCGGGGGTATTCACAAAACCCAGTTCAACGGGGTTGGTTTTATCGGTAACGTCAATGGCCATGAGCCTGCCGTCGTAAATTTGCCCGGCCCACAGGGTATCGTTTCGGGCATAGCCATCGTGTATATAAGTGCCGTCATATACCCCCAGTACATTGGGGTTGGTGGGGTTGGCGGCAAGGTCAACCATAATAGCGCCGCCTTGCCCGTAGTTGGCGCCAAAGAGGTAGGCTACGCCGTTTTCGTCAATAAAAATGGTGTGAGAACGGGTAAAACTAACCCCGTTGTTGCCGTACCAGTTGGTAGCCGTTACGCCACCCGATGGCAATGCGCTAAGGTCTATAATTACCAACCCTTCACCGGCTTCGTCATCTACCACATAGGCGTAATGGCTCCATGTTTTAATTTCGCGCCAAAATGAGTAGCCACCGGGTACAAAACCCACCTGCACGGGCGCTACGGGGTTGGTAACATCTACTACATAAGTGCCGGCAGTGGTACCTACTATGGCATACTCGCGGTTGTTATCTGCATATCCCCAAAGGTTGCTAAGGGTGGCATCGTAGTTAATTTGCGAATAAAATACGGTATTTTGCTGGGCAAATACGTGTTGGCTTTGCAGTACAAAACCTGTTGCAAGCAATACAAAGAGGAGAATTTTTTTCATAAACGGTATTTTAAGTTACATAGACCAATTTTATGCGGTTTTCTTTTTTGGAAAAAACCGCTCCAATTAGTAACAACCCGAGGCAAAAGTTTACGCTCTACCCGAAAATATGGGCAACACTATGGTTGGCGTAAAGAGAAAATGAGGAGTTTTAACAGTCATTAAGCCTCATCCAACAGGCGCTGAATGTCTTTAATATTGCCAAAAAGCACCAGAATATCATCTTTTTCAAAGCGCATTTCGGGGGCGGCTACGCCTACTACTTCGCTAACCCGGTGCACCATGCCCAATATGTTTTTTTGTTCAATGCTGCGTATAATGGTTAAAATAACCACGTTGTATTTATGGCGGAAATTTACCTCGCCAATGGTTTGTCCTACGTAGCGGTCGGGTACTTTGGCTTCAATAATGTTGTATCGGTCGGTAAGGTTAAAAGAATCAACAATTCCCTTCATGTCGAGGCGTTTTGCCAGTCGATCGGCGGTTTCGGCTTCGGGGTGAATTATTTCGTTAATGCCCATTGCTTCCAAAACGGTTTCGTGCAGGGGTGAAATTGCCCTGCCAATTACCCTTTTAACATTGAGTTGTTTTAACACGGCGGTAGCCATAATGGAAGAGCCTTTGTCTTCGCCAATGGCTACAATGGCGGCATCGGCTTCTTTTATGGGTAAGGTGCCAACGGCCTGCACATCGGTAGAATCGAGGCAAACGGTATGGGTAAGTTTATCGCGCAGGAGCGATACTTTGTCCATAGAGTTGTCCACGCCAATTACTTCGTGCCCCATTTCGGTAAGTTTTAGCGCCAGCGATGCGCCAAAATTACCCAATCCAATTATAAGGAATTTCATATTAACAGATGTTAAAGGTTAAGTGGCATAAAACAGGTTTACCCGCGGCAGCATTAAGATATAAATATTTCTTCTTTGGGGTAGCGGTAGAGGTCGGTTTTTTGTTTAGAGAGCGAGAGCAGGTTCATAATACCCATGAGTAAACTAAGCATACCCACACGCCCTATAAACATGGTGGCAGTAAGTATTAGTTTACTGGCGGCGGTAAGTTTGGCGGTAATGCCCAGGCTTAACCCCACAGTACCAAAGGCCGAAAAACACTCAAATGCAATATTCACCAGATTTTCGTTGTTGTTTACGGTTAAAATGCTTTGGTTGTCTTCTTCAAAAAAAGATACAAAAAATACCGATAACCCTATGGTTATTAAGGAAAGGACTATAATGGCAAAAGATCGGCGCACGGCCTCGCCCGGAATTTCCTTCCAGCCCAGTTCAATCTGCGGCTTATTGCGCGCCACGCTTAAAAAATTAAGGGTACCAATGGCAAATGTAGTGGTTTTTATACCTCCGCCGGTAGAGCCGGGCGAAGCGCCAATCCACATAAGCAGCAGATATATAAGAATGGTAGGCGAAGAAAGCATTGCCATATTTACCGTATTAAACCCGGCAGTACGGGGCGTTACCGAACCCAAAAAGGAAGTTACCAATTTGCCCCACCATGTATGATGTTCAACAAGAGTGTGGTTATACTCAAAAATGGCATACAATACAGTGCCGGACAGCAGCAAAATGAGGGTGGTGTACACCACAATTTTGGTATTGAGCGATACCGCCGGACGGGTATAGTGGTAGCGCTCTGATTTTAAGATGCGAAATATTTTATCTTTAGCAATGTTTTTAATATAGGTATAATAATCAAACAAAATAGAAAACCCTATGCCGCCCAATACAATAAGCATGGCAACGGCGAGATGAACGCTGTAATTATAACGTATGGGCGCATCATACAAATTGCCCGAATAGGTAGAAAACCCCGCATTGCAAAAAGCCGATACCGAATGAAAAACAGCAAAGAAAAACCGGTCTGTAAGAGAGGGCATCAGGTTTTTTTCTATACTGCTGAATATGAAAATGGCTCCTATCAATTCAATGGTAATGGTAACTACTATAATTTTTATGAGCGTTTTAAACACGTTGCCAATCTGCTCGGCATTAATCATATCTTTTACCATTAACTGGTTTTGAAATGAACCCGAACCCTTAAAAAACAAGGCAAAAAAGTTGGTAAAGGTCATTACGCCCAACCCACCCACCTGTATGAGCATCATAATAATAATTTGCCCAAATCGGGTATAGTCTTTGGCGGTATCAACCACCGTAAGCCCTGTAACGCAAACGGCGCTGGTAGAGGTAAACAGGGCATCAACAAAAGAAATGCGCTGACCGGTAGTGCTCATTATCTCTGCCGTGGCGGTGGGCAACATAAGCAACAAAGCGCCAATGAAAATAATAATGGCAAAACTTAGCGAAAAAATTAGCGCCGGGTCCGAGGCTACCACATGTATATTGGCGGTTCGGTTCGAAAATTCTTCAATAAATACAAAGGTAATGATGAGGTACACAAACAAGTGCGTAAAAGTAGTACCCGATGTTATGTTGTAGGTCATAAACCAGGCGGGCAGAAATAATGCCCCCAGCAAAAAGAAAAGGGAAAGCAATAATAAACTCAGTTGCCCCCAATCATTCTTTAAACTAAAGGTTTGGGAAACAAAAGTAAGCAGGTTCCGAAACAAAAAGGCAACAAAAAAAATGCTTACAAAAACAATATAGGCAGTGTAAAAATTTGCATCGGTTAGCACTGTTTTGCGAAACCCGATGTCATACAACATCAGTAATAGCGCAATAAAGCTAATCCAGAACAAAGTGGCATCAACCAGTGGGGTTATTATCCTTCTGAACTGACGCAGCACCCTTTTGGCACGCTCAATTAAAGTACCCCACTCCATAATGTACGGGAATTAGGTAATGATAGCTGTTAAAAAACGGCGACAAAGGTATATATACTTGCCCTATATTGTTGTGAAATTCCAAAATATATTTTCGGTAACATTGGGCAAATGTTCCGGCAATTCATGCACATTGCCGGAACACGCTGGGTTTTTAATCTTTCGAAGGCATGAGACCGTATTTACCCATAAATTTACGGTAAAGGGCTTTTTGCTTATTGTCCAAATCAATTTGGCGGCCTTGTATAAAGGCATATTGCACGTTGCTGCTGCGCATATCTAAAACATCTCCTTCGGCCACAATAAGGGTAGCGTCTTTTCCTTCTTCCAATGAGCCGGTAGTTTTGTCAATGCCCAAAATACGGGCAGCGTTTATGGTAATGGCTTGCAACGCCTGTTCTTTGGTAAGTCCAAAGGCAGCGGCGGTGCCGGCCTGAAACGGCAGGTTGCGTTGTTGCCAGTAAGCGTCGAAACCGGCGCCAACGGTAAGGCAGTATTGTACGCCGGCATCTTGCAGCAGTTTGGGCAATTTATAGGGCAGGTCGTAATCGTCATCGTCGCGGTTGGGCAGGTTGTGGGTTTGGTTAATTATAACCGATACGTTGTTTTGCTTCAGCAAATCGGCAGCCTGCCAGGCATCTGCACCACCCGAAATAACCAATTGCAACCCGAAAGTTTTGGCAAAATTTACCACATCAATAATTTCTTTTACGTAGTTTACATTTACATACAGCTTTTTTTGTCCCGAAAACAAGCCGCACATGGCTTCCATCTTTAAATTTTTTTCGGGGTGGTTGGTGGTTTGGCACCAGGCTTTGGCTTCGGTAAAAAAGGCTTTAACGGCATCTACCTGCTCGCCGTATTTCTCGTTCAGTTTTATGCCGCCCTGCTCGGCCCACCAGCCTTCATAGGTAAACATCTGCGACCAGTTGAGCCAAATGCCGTCGTCAGTTTTGTAGGCGGCATCTTCCCAGTTCCATGCATCAAACTGCACTACCGATGATTGGCCGCTGATGATACCGCCCTGCGGTACCACCTGCGCCATTAACACCCCGTTTGACCTTAATGTAGGCATTACTTCAGAATCGGTATTATAGGCTATCAACGACCGGATGTTAGGGTTCAGTTCGCCCACTTCATTGCGGTCTTGTGTGGCACGCACGGCAGCAATTTCGCTTAAGCCTATGGCCGTGCCGGCAGAAATAAAACCGGGGTAAACGTGTTTGCCGCTTATATTAAACACTTCGGCATCTTTGGCATCGGGTTTTACGGTTCGGGCATCGCCAATGGCGGTAATTTTTCCACCTTCCAGCACAATAATGCTGTTTTCAATTACCTTGCCCGTGGCGGTATGGGCAGTGCCGCCGGTAAGCACTATTTTTTTGGTTTGCGCCGGTGTGGGTATGGGAACGGCAGGCGGTTGGGCATAAAGACCGACTGCAATGAAAAACAGGAAAAATATATAGTTCTTTTTCATGAAATTTGTTTTTTTTAAAGTCTGTTAAATCAGATTTTACAGTTGTTTTAGAACGATTTTTTGCATTTGCCTGCTTTCCGGGCAAATGCTGCTTACAACCTTTTTTCTAATGTTCGTTTGCGTCTTCGTGGTAAAAATCAAGGTACTCGCCATCGCCCAAATCGGTGCAATGGTAAAGGCGTCTTTTTGAGGGCATTGGTTTTTGTGTGTCGCCGCCTTTGGTTTTTTCGGCCATCATTTTTTGTATAAGGCGGTTGCGTTCTGCGGCAATTTGGCTGCGCAGTTGCAGGTCTTGCGCTGTATCAAAGTATTTTACCCCGTCAACGTAGGTTTGCAGGGGTTTGGCGTAAATAGACAAGGGGTTGTCTGACCACAGTACCACATCGGCATCTTTGCCCTTTTTAATGCTACCTACGCGGTTGTCAATATGCAGCATTTTGGCGGGGTTAAGAGTTACAAATTTCCAGGCATCCTCTTCGCTTACGCCGCCGTATTTTACGGCTTTGGCGGCTTCCTGGTTCAGGCGGCGCGCCATTTCGGCGTCATCGGAGTTGAAGCCGGTGTTTACGCCCACGCTGTTCAAAATAGCGCCGTTGTAGGGTATGGCGTCTTTTACCTCAAACTTGTAAGCCCACCAATCGGAAAAACTGGAGGCCGACACGCCGTGATTTTTCATTTTATCGGCAATTTTATAACCTTCCAGAATATGGGTAAAGGTGTTTACTTTAAAACCAAACTGCTCTGCCACGCGCATAAGCATGGTAATTTCAGATTGTACGTAGGAATGACAGGTAATAAACCGCTTGCTTTCCAGAATTTCGAGCAGGGCATCGAGTTCCAGATCGCGTTTTACGGGTTTGCCCGATGCGCCTTTTTTACCGCCCTGTGCGGCTTTAAGGGCATTGCCGTACTCACGGGCGCGGGTAAAGGCATCAACATACACTTGCTCTACACCCATGCGGGTTTGCGGAAAGCGGGTGGTGTTAAAATCGCCCCAGTTGCTTTGTTTTACGTTTTCGCCAAGGGCAAACTTAATAAAGCCGGGAGCGCCTTCCAGTTTCAGGGCATCGGGTGCCAACCCCCAGCGCAGTTTAATAATGGAAGATTGCCCGCCAATGGGGTTGGCCGAGCCATGCAGTTGTTGTATGGTAGTTACGCCGCCGGCAAGGTGGCGGTATATGTTAACATCTTCTGAGTTTACCACCGTGGCAATGCTTACCTCGGCGCTGCTGGCCTGTGTACCTTCATTTACGCCCTTGCTAATGGCAATGTGCGAGTGCTCGTCAATAATGCCGCAGGTAAGGTGTTTGCCTTTTGCATCAACGGTTTGCGCATCTTTGGGTGCAGGCAGATCTTTGCCAATGGCGGCAATTTTGCCGTTTTGTATCAGCACATCGGTATTTTGCAAAATGCCCTCGGTTTCGTTGGTCCAAACGGTGGCATTTTTAAACAGTACGGTTTGGGTTGGTGGTTTTTGTGTCCAGCCAAAGGCGGTAAAGGGGTAGGTAATGGCACCCGTTTCTTCGGGTTTTTCGTCTTTTCCGGGTTCTTTACCGTCTTTGGCGGCAGAATCGGGTTTTGCCTTGTTGTCTTTATTGGTTTTGTTATCGGGTTGTTTTTCGTCTTTTTTATCTTCGGGCTTACCTTCGGCATCTTTTTTGGGGGCATCGCCGGTGCGGGTGGCAGAAAATTCTATCCATTTGCCGTTGGCATCGGTTCCGCTGCCTTTCCACGATTTATCGGCCGAATTAATCCAGCCGCCAAGCCTTACCGTTCCCTTGCCCAACTGGCTTTCGTTCAAACTGTCAACCGCAAAACTAAGCGAAATACCCATATTTTGAAGGGCATACTTCACCTCTGTTTTTTTGGTGGTATCGGGCAGTAAAATGGTGGCTTTGGCTGCACCGGGTTCGCCGCTAACTTCCATGTTATAGGCTACACTGCCCACTTTAAGGGTGTAAATGCCGGTAATATCAATTGTTTCCATAGATTTCAGCACGTACCGGGTGCCTTTTACCCAGTTTTCGTGCAGGTCGGCTTTTTCGTCAAATACGGGTTTTGAGGTAATGATGAAGTTGGCCAATTTACCTTTTTCCAAACTTCCGGTTTGGTTGTACACGCCCAGCAGGTTGGCGGGTGTATAGGTAAGGGCTTTCAGGGCTTCTTCTTCGGTAAAGCCGCGTTTAATGGCTTTGCGCAGGTTTTTGGCAAACTGCCCCATTTCTTTTAGCCCGTAGGCGGTAAGGGCAATGGTAATGCCTGCCTTGGCAAGCATTTGCGGGTTATAGGGAGCCAGTTCCCAATGTTTCATTTTAGACAGCTCTACATTCATGGCATCAAAGGGATTTTCCACATCATAGGCATCGGGGAAGTTGAGCGGAAGAATAAACCCTGCGCCGGTGGCTTTCAGTTCATCGGCGCGCTGATATTCATTTCCCGAACCTTTTATGAGGTATTGCACGCCAAATTCATCGCCAATTTTATCGGCCCGAAGCGCTTCCAGCTTGTCCGAAACTTCAAATACCTGTGGCAAACCTTGCAATTTATTCCATGCATCGAGCGAAATATTAAATTCTTCATCGCCGGGTTTGGTTTTGGCATACCATTGGGCATCGTAATAAGTTTGGCGCAGCAGGGCAATTACACCCATTTGCGAGCTGGGGTAATCTTGTGTGGAACTGCCTTTTGAAAAAGAATAATTGGCCGATGCACGGTCTTTTACCACCAGTTCGTTTTCTTTGCCATCAGAGAGCAGCACCAAAGCCCCCGAACCGCGGGCAATGCCATCGGTTTGATGCGTAAGCACCATACCAAAACCCGCATTGCGGTAATCCTTTGCGCGTTTATCATCGGCGGTAAAGTTTTCCGATGCATTAAATTCGGGCTTTATGGCCTGGTTCCAGTTATATGCGCCTTTTTTCTTGCTGTCGGGTTGGGGTGCGCCGTCAAAACCGCCGTCGCGTTTGGGTGCATCGGGCATACCGTAGTTGCTGTACAGGTCAATAAACGAGGGGTAAATAAATTTTCCTTTGGCATCTATTACCACCGTTCCTTCAGGAATGGCAACGTTTGTGCCTACGGCTTCTATCATGCCTTTTCTGATGAGCAGGGTGGCGTTTTCGGTTTTTTGGTTGTACTGGGTGTAAATGGTAGCGCCGGTTATGGCATACAATCCTTCGCGCTCATCATGCACGCCATTGTAGTTTTGGTTAAAGGTGGGTTGCGCCCAAAGCGGCGAAACGGCAGCCATGAGCAACACTACACCAAACAGGGTAAAGATTTTTTTCATGCTATATTCTTTTAAGTGATTTTGTTTTTAAAATGTGTTTGAATACTGAATGTTGTTTTAAAATTGCAAGATGGCTGGCGGGGTTTGTTAAAAAAAGCGATTACTGCCCGCCTTCGATGTATTTTAGCAATTCGCAAAAATACAGAATTAATCCGATGCAGGGTTTTTGCAGGCACATTAAAAATACCAAACCACCCGATTTAGTTTTTTTTAACAAAACCGGGCAGTTTTTACCGGCGGGCAGTTTGTGCTGCCTATGGCAGCAGCACGGCTTTTATGCACCCGTCTTCTTTGGCATCGAAAATGCGGTAGGCTTCGGCGCCTTGTTGCAGTGAAAAGCGGTGGGTAATAATGTCGGTAATGTTATAGGGAGAGGTAAAATAGGCATTCAGCAGCTGTGGCATGAAATGGCGGGCGGGTGCACGGCCAATTTTAAAGGTAACGTTTTTATCATACGCCTCAATGGGCGAAAAGGCAAAGGTTTCGGTAGTATGAACGCCTACGCTGCTAATGGTGCCGCCGGGCCGAAGCAGTTCATAAGCCAGCTGCATGGCATTGGCGCTGCCTACGGCTTCCAGTACGGCATCGGCGCCGCGCCCCTGTGTGGCTTCGTGCAATACGGCTGTCGGGTTTTGCAGGGTGGCATTTACCGGTGTTGCGCCAAATTGCTGTGCCAATTGCAGGCGTTGCTCAATGGTATCTATGGCAAATACCTGTTGCGCACCCAATTCAAAGGCGGCAATTACGGCCATTAACCCCACCGGGCCACACCCCACCACGGCATACACTCCATCGGGTAGGATGCCGGCCTGCACCGCGCAGTAATAACCGGTAGCCCTTACATCGCCCACCAGCAGGGCGGCTTCGGGTGGCATGGCGGCATCAAAGGTAAGCAGGGTAGAATCGGCAAGGGGTACGCGCACGTATTGCGCCTGTGCGCCGTGCAGTCCGTGTCCGTTTTGAACCCATCCGTAAAGTTGACCTTGTGTGCAGCGGCAGGTAAGCCCTATTCGGCAATAGTAACACTGCCCGCAGTTGGTGGTAAAGGGGCTAACCACCCAATCGCCTGCTTTAATGCGGCGCACATTGCTGCCTGTTTCCACTACTTGTCCGGCAAACTCGTGCCCCATAACGGTTCCGGCATCCAAGCCGGTTTCGCGCCCGTGGTACACATGCAAATCTGAGCCGCAAACAGCGCTAACGGCCACTTTTACAATGGCATCGGCGGGGTGCAATATTTGCGGGTCGGCAACAGAGGTGTGGGCAATATGGCCTATGTTTTCAAATACAAGAGCGTTCATAGCGGCAAGATTTACAAAACCTTTAAACGCTGCTATCTGAGCAGCATAAGCGTACCTTTGCGTTCAAGGGTAATGCCGTTGGGCGTTTTCATTTGAATAACGTAGGCATAAACGCCTTGGGGGGCCAGGTTGCCTTTAAAGTTGCCGTCCCAGCCTTCATCGGGATTGGTGGTGGTAAAGAGTATTTCGCCCCAGCGGTTCATTATTTTCATGGTGTAATCATCGGCATTGGGGTACAGAATAACGGGTTTAAACACGTTGTTTATGCCGTTGGGCGCAAAGGCGTTGGGCACAAAAATGCGCGGGGTTTGGTTAATGCACACTATGTTTGACCAACTGCTCAGCACATCGGCAAAACCATCGGGGCAGGCCACCTGAAATACGGCTTCTACGCGGTAACAAAATCCTGCCGATCCTTCAACCTCTGTTACAGGGTCTTCGTATTCCAGCACATCGGGGGTTATGGTGGCAAGCAGGGTAAAATTGCTTTGTCCAATGGGGCTGCGGTAAATGTTGTAGTTTTGAACAGTGGCGCCGGTAAGGTAAAAGGCTGTCCAATCGAGGCCGTTGGTAAGGTTGTATTGGTCGCGCCCGCGCAGGCGTACGGTTTGCACAATTCCCGAATAAGTGGGCTGATTGCAGTTGTTTACATGCTGCACCTGATAGGTGTAGCTGTATTTGGCGGGGTCGGCATTGGCATCGGCAAAGGTCATGGCAGAGGGCGCAGGGGTGCCAAACGGAAACTGGCTGTATTGGGTAAGTGCAAGGCTGTCGGTTTGGCTTCTTCTTATGGAAAGGTTGTTGAGCGGGTTAGCGGTATCAATGTTCCATTGCAGGAAAATGGTATCATTATTGCCTACGGTGGCATTCACCAGACAAATATAATCGGGCGATTGTGGTAATACGATATTGGCACATACAAAGTTAGAATTGGCAATATCAATATTATTGCTGTGGTGGGCTACTATGCGAAAACAGGCCGATGATTCGCCGTCGGGGAAAGTGTAGGTATAAGTGGTGGTGGCAGTATCAACATCGGCAATATTAGCTATGGCCACGTTGTTGTTATCTACCTGCACAATAGAATAGCCGGCTAAGTTGGTACCCCAGCCTAAATAAGGAGTCCACGAAATGGTTGCCTGGTTGCTGCAATCATTGGCAGAAAGCGACAGGTGTACGGTTTGGTGCGGAATGCCGTTATCGGGTCCGGGCGTTACGTTTGAACAGGCATCGAAAGCGGCAATTTTGTAGGCTTCGGGTTGTGCATCGGGTTGTGCGCCGGTATCCTGGTAAAAAGTGGCAGCGGCGTTAAAAATAGTGTCAATAGGGATAAAATTACCATTTTCATCGGCCCGGTAAATAATGTAGCCGGCAGTTTCGGGCGAAACACCGGATAACCAATTGAGCTGAACGGTGGTGTTGTTAAGTACGCTTGCCGAGGTAATAACCGGCGCAACCGGTTGCTGGGTATCTAAAATGACCGATGGGGAGGAAACGGCGCCGCCACATTGGGTTTCGAGATAGTAGTAAAGCGTACCCGATGGGTTGGAGGTGGCATCGGTAAAAGTAGTTTGCAGGGGGTCTGTTACGGAAGTAAGCAGGGAAAAAGGTCCCGATGCGCTGTTTGAGACATAGATATTGTATGCGGTAAACGTGGCGCCGCAGTTGGTTCCGCCGGTGCCGGGCGCCCAGGTAAGCTGTATATTGCCGCTCAACAATACCGAAGCACACTGAAAATTGGGGGCGGCGGGTTGCGCCTGTATGGGTTGGAGGGTTATTGCCGACAAAATGGTGAGCAATGCCGGAATGAATAGCAAAATGGCCTTGGCCTGTTTCATTTTGGGGTGGTTGGTTAAGTTTTACAAAGGTGCGGCAGCCGTTGTTGGCTGCCGTTGGGTTATTTTACTTGTTATGCGCCTGCAACAACCTGTGTAAAATCAGATTCAGTAAGGTGTTGTTCGGCCAGTTGCAGTATATCTAACGCAGAAATACTTTGTATGGTTTGCACCAGTTCCTGGTAATAGTTTATATCTAAGTGGTACATAAACAGGCTTTGTACGGTAGAAAGCAGGTTAAAAGTGCCGTCAACCTGTTGTAAAAGCCTTCCGAGCAGGTAATTTCTTACGGTATTGAGTTCATCTTCGGATACGGGTTCGGTTTTTAAACGGCTTATTTCGTAAAATATTTCTTTTACCGCCGCCTCCCATACATTTTGGTTTACCTCGGCAGCCACTTCAAAACAGCCGCCGTTTAGCATAGATACCAACGCAGAGTAAATGCCATAGGTGAAGCCTTTGTTTTCGCGCACATTGCGCATAAGGCGCGAGCCGAAAAAGCCACCCAACAGGGTATTTACAAACAACATGGCTTTGTATTGGGGGTGGCTTTTATTAAACATGGGCTTTCCAATGCGTATGGCGGCCTGCATGGCATTGGGTTTGCTGATGTACTCGGTACGGGGCACATACACAGGCGGTGGTGCTACCAAGGGGTCTGCAACAGGAAATTCGGTACCCCAATGGTTCATTCCAAGGTATTGGTTAATAAGTTGCAGGTGGTGTTGGGTAAACTTTCCGCCAAGGTAAACGGTGCAGCGCGCCGGGGTGTAATGGCTGTGATAGAAACTTTTTAAAAGCGGGGCCGAAAGGGCGTTTAAATCTTCTTCGCCGGCTTGGTAGCCGTAGGGGTGGTTTGCTCCGAAAACAAGTTCTTTGAAACGAATATCGGCCAAATACTCGGTTTTTTGCCGGTTTACCATGAGCCGCTGCTTTGCCTTGCGCACTTCGGTTTGCAGTTCTTCTTCCGGAAAAGTGGCTTGGGTAATTACTTCCTGCAACAAAGGAAGCAAAGCGGACAGGTGCTTATTGAGGCACGACAGTACCACTTCGGCGTGATTGTTACTGGTTCGGGTAATGAGATTTGCGCCGTAAAACTCTATTTCTTCGGCCAGTTGGCGCGAGGTATAGTTTGCTGTGCCTTCCTCCAGCATATTGTTGGTAAAACGGGCAACCAACCGTTGGGGTTCCTGCCATTTACCGGCTTCAAAAACCAGTTTTATCAATGCTACTTCCTGTACTTCGGTGTTAAAAAGGTAAACCGGTATGCCATTGTCAAACTGCAGTTGCTCCGGCCGGGGCAAATGCAGTTGGGTAACAGGTTGCAGCGGCGGCGCTATACTTCGGTTGATGGGTAAAGTCATAAAAGGTTTTTTTCGGGGTTATTCAGTTCAGGTTCAAAAAATTATCAATCATTTTTTGGGTCATCAGTTTTTTTTCTTCTTCATTGGTACTTTGTTCCATAAGAAAAAGGTAGGTGGTTAATTCCTGCATATTTTCTAATTTGGCATGGCATTGCTTTAAAAGTTGGACAGTTTCCTTGCGGTGCGCGGTGTAGGCATAAACCGATAAAAGTGCAAAAACCAACGCCGGGCATAGCAATATATAATTGCCAATACCCCGAGAAGCAGATAAACCCAAAACCGCCGCCACAAGCAACAGCGCAGCAACAGACAAAGCAGAAAGGAAAAGCGCAGAGCGGTTGTTTTGCTGCCGTATATTATCATACAAGGCATTGAGGTGTTGTAGTGTTTCGTAAACCAGGCCCTGCAATTGCGGGCTGCCGGTATGCAACTTTAATATCGTTGCCCGTTTTTGCTGTTTCAGGTAGCCAAGTTTAGCGGTGTTTTTTCCTACATTGGTGGCAATGCCAATACTCATAAGCGCCGATACGAGTAATATTACCCATAGCAATGCCTGAACCACACCGCCAAAAGAAATGGACTGCATGTATTTAAGCCCCAACAGCAGCAGCGGCATGGCTATCCCCAACACTACTACCACATTAGCTCCCAAATAATCCGATTTTAATTCGCCCTCTAACCTTGCAATTTCCGCGTCAACATTTGCGGGGTTGTTTAACCCGTTGCTGCCCGGGCTTTCGGGTTCGTTTTGTGCCATAGTTCATAGCAAAATTACAAACTACAAAATGGTTTTGTTTTTTGCCGTCAAATTTAGGGTTTTTTCCTTATTTTGTGGCGAAACCAAGCCTTTTCCGAAAAACAAAACGCAAAAACCGGCTTAGCATAACCCAATCCCCTTGTTATTTTCAATGCAACACGAAACACCCGCTTCTGTAAACCTGCTCTTTGTTTGCATGGGCAATACCTGCCGAAGCCCCATGGCCGCAGCCTTTGCCCGAAAGTTGCTGGGCAAAGGGGCAACTGTACAAAGTGCCGGTATTGCGGTTACGGCCATTATGCCCAGTTTACAGGCGGTAAAGGCGCTTCAACTTATTTATAAAACCGATATTTCGGCACACTGCCCAAGGCCGGTACAGGAGTTTGCATTAGATGGGTTTACCCATATTATTGCATTAGACAGCTATGTCATGACTTTTTTGGCAGACCGTTACCCGGTTATTGCATCAAAATTGTATGCATGGAATATTGCCGACCCCTACGGCGGCAACGAAGCGGAATATGCCGACTGCGCAGCACAAATTCTGCAACGTTTGCAACTTTGGTGCGCCGAAACAGGTCTTTTACCAGCACCTTAATGCTAAAGAATTGTAGTTAGAGCTATTTTGCCTTGGGGCATTTGCGGTTAAACAAGGTGTATGTAATGCCCACATTGGTCATGAGATAGCCGTCTTTATCGGTAATAAACCCTCGTTGTTTACCGGTATAGCCTATGGGGTCGCCTACTTCGTCAGAGCGGTCGGCCAGTTCGGCGGCAATCGTACCGTCGCCAATAAGGTAGGTATCGGCAAAGGTACTGCTCACATCGTCAAGGTAGTCGGTAAAAGTTTGACGGTAAGCAATTTCCACGTAAAAATTCCAGCCTTTTCGCATCCAATATTTAATACCGCCGCCTAAAGGTATGGCGGGTTGCAGTAGTTTATAGGGTTTGCGGCCGGTATAATCGGGATTTCCCTGCCCTTCGGTACCCAGTTCGTGCAGGTTGTAGGTTTCGCCCTCAAAAGTGGTGCGGGGGTTAAAGTACAACAACACCAAACCGGTGGTAAGATATGGGGTAAAAGCGTGTTTGGCATTACCTATGATGTATTTTTGGAAATGCAGGTCAATTTGTCCCGAAAGTTCAATGAGGTTGCTTCGGAAACTTAGGTTTCGGGCCTGCTGATACGGGTTTTTTGATGCTTCATCGTTGCCCACAAGGCGGGTGGCGCTAACGCCTGCCTTCAGCATAATATAGTCGTTTACCGTGTAGCGGTAAATTGCGCCAAAAGCAGGACGGGTTTTTGCAAAGGAATAATCGGGGTTTAAATCGCCTAAATAGGTGCCGGTTCCAAGCCATAACCCAATTTCGGAGTTTTGCGCCTGTATGAACTGCGTGCCAAGCAAAATAATGCCTGCAATAAAAGAGAACAGAACTTGCAATTTGTTGACCATATAATTAAAAAATATTTTGCAAAAAACAAAAAAACAATTGTGTCGCTCCTGTTTTTTTACTTATATATTTGCAACAGGTACGCCAAAACACAGCCCTGTTTATGCCTCTTTGGGCAGAGGTTTGTTTTTTAGCACCCTGTGTTTCGGAATAACGGTATTTGTAAAAACATATTGCGCCAAAGGCAAAAACAGCCGCCGCGCACATGCCTTATGTAAAAAACTATCTCCTTGCTTCTTGTGTAATAACCGCAGAATTTGCAACATGGGTAAAAATAAATACACAAGCCTTGCAGAAACGGCAAAAACAAAAGGTGTTCAACCCTGCAAAGAGAAGCCGAACACCTTTTAAAGTCTGCAAAAATACAGCTTTATAACCGCTAAAGCAAGTTACGGATTAGTTAAGTGCGTTTTCCAGGTCTTTACCGCTTTTAAATTTCACCACCTTGCGGGCTTCTACCTGAACCGAAGCGCCGGTTTGGGGGTTACGGGCAGTGCGGGCCGGGCGGGTACTTGCCGAAAAAGTTCCAAAACCAACCAATACTACTTTATCGCCTTTTTTAAGCGTGTCTTCAACACCTTTAACAAAGGCGTTAACAGCGGCAGTTGCCTGGCTTTTAGTTAACCCTGCTTCAGCGGCGATATGATCTATCAAATCCTTTTTGTTCATAGCTACAAAGATTTTTGATGAATTAAATCGGGCACAAAGATAATACAAGTTCTTTCTACTTGCAACCCCATTGCAACCTGTTTTAGTCAATTTTTACAATTTTATTTACATTTTCACCATAAAAAGTCCATTTCCGGGTGTTTGTTCTGCAAATTGAGACGGTTAATTGTTAATTTTGCCCCATGAAAACTACACCTTTTACCAACCTTCACCAGTCTTTAGGTGCTAAAATGGCCGAATTTGCCGGCTACAACATGCCCATCAGCTATACGGGCATTACCGATGAACATCTTTGCGTGCGCCATAAAGCCGGCATTTTCGATGTGTCGCACATGGGGCAGTTTATTGTACGCGGCAGCGGTGCAGAAGCGCTCATACAACGCATCAGCAGCAATGATTTGTGTAAACTTTTCCCCGGCAAAGTGCAATATGCCTGCCTCATGAACCACAACGGCGGCATTACAGATGATATGCTCGTATATCAGTTGCCCAACGAAAACGCCTATATGCTGGTGGTGAATGCCGCCAATATTGAAAAAGACTGGAATTGGATTGTAAGCGAAAATAAAAATGACGCCGAACTGATTGATATTTCTGACCAAACCGCACTGCTTGCCGTACAAGGGCCGCTGGCAGCCCAACTACTGCAGCCGCTTACCAGCATAAACCTGCCGCAAATGCCCTACTACACCTTTGAAAAAGGTACGTTTGCCGGCATACCCAACGTGCTGGTTTCGGCCACCGGCTATACAGGCGCGGGTGGCTTTGAAATTTACTTCGATAATAAAGATGCCGCCCCTATGTGGGAACGTATTATGGAGGCAGGTAAACCCTTTGGATTGCAACCCGCCGGACTTGGCGCACGAGATACCTTGCGCCTTGAAAAAGGTTACTGTCTGTATGGCAATGATATTGACGATACCACCTCTCCGTTAGAGGCGGGTTTGGGTTGGGTTACCAAGTTAAAAACCAATGTGCCCTTTATTGGCAGAAACGTGCTGGAAACGCAGCAACAAAACGGGCTAACCCGCAAATTGGTGGGTTTTGAACTGCTTGAAAAAGGCATTGCCCGCCACCACTGCCCCATTACCACACCCGAAGGCCGGGTTATTGGCATAGTTACATCGGGCACATTTTCACCTTCGCTGCAAAAAGCTATTGGCATGGGGTACGTTGAAACAGCCTATGCAAAACACGGCACATCTGTTGCCATAGATATAAGGGGTAAACTTACCGAAGCCAAAGTAGTAAAACTACCCTTTATTTAATAGACAAAACCAGCTAACTACAGCAAAGCCGAACCCTGCGGCAGCCGGTGGTGTTCCATCAACCCCCAAACAATAAGCCATTGTGCCAGGCAGTAGGTGGTTAAAATCCATAGCCGAGCCAAGGGTATAGGTTGGTAAAATGCGTTTATGGCAATCATAGAATCCGACAACATGAAAATGAGCGCGCCGGCCACAACCCTCGTAAAACTATGCCCCGATACTGAACCATACCGGTTTATGGCAAACAACGCCATGAAAACCAGCACCGTGGCATAAACCGTTACCGGCAACAGCATATGAGAGAGGTGCGGTGCAAGAAATGCCACCAAACCTGCACCAAATCCAAACAGCAACAACGCCCACCACCACTGCTGCCGCAAAATGCCGCGCGTAACGGGCGGTGAACCGGTACGGTAAATAACAATGTAGGTTATGTGCGCCAGCAAAAAGGACAATAAGCCGTAAAGAAAAAAATTATGCGGCCTTGGGGTTATCATTAAAAACACATCGCCGCACATAGAAAAAAACAGTGCAACCAATATCAGCCTCGAAATGCTGCCCAAAGGTTTGGGCATGTTATACCAGTACCACAAAGCCAGCGATATCATTAACAATGGCTTTACCACATAAGCGACTTCATATATATGATTGAGCTCAAGCACTATGCAAGCCGCAGTAAGTATTGCAAAAAAAACCGAAAACGGAATTAGCAATTTGGGAGATGTCATAAAAAAAGCATTAAATTTAATAAGTGCCTTAATTTGCTGCCAAAATAGCCAACAAAACCTTATACACGTTGCTGGCAACTTGATTTTTTCGGGTAATAGTGTTACCTTCGCTGCCAAATTAAGAAAAATTATTGCTCCTGCTATGAATAAAACCATTGCTCACTCGTTTTTTACCGATTTTGACATTGATCTGTTTAAAGGCGGCAGGCATTTTAAACTCTATGAAAAAATGGGCGCTCACCCCATAACCCTTAACGAACAGCAGGGTGTTTACTTTGCCGTTTGGGCGCCGGCGGCTTCTAAAGTGGGGGTAATTGGCAACTTTAACGGCTGGAACGATGCTGAACACCAATTGTATGTGCGTTGGGATAGTTCGGGCATTTGGGAAGGCTTTATTCCCGAAGCAAAACCCGGCGATGTTTATAAATACCGAATTTACTCCAGCAACTACCGCCTTCCCTTTGATAAAGCCGACCCTTTTGCCTTTTATTGCGAAACCCCGCCAAAAACAGCATCGGTTATAAAAGATCTCTCCTACAATTGGAACGACCAAAACTGGATGCAAAACCGCTCCGAACACAACTCTCTTACCAAGCCGTTTTCGGTATATGAATTGCACCTGGCTTCGTGGAAAAGAAAATCAAAAGAAGAGAGCAGCTCGCTCTCTTACCGAGAAATGGCAGATGAACTGGTGGCCTATGTAAAAAAAATGGGCTTTACCCACGTAGAACTCATGCCCGTAATGGAACACCCCTACGCACCCTCCTGGGGTTACCAAATAACCGGCTACTTTGCCCCTACCTCGCGCTTTGGAACACCGCAGGATTTTATGTACTTAGTTGACCTGTTTCACCAAAATAACATCGGGGTAATTTTAGACTGGGTTCCCTCGCATTTTCCGGCTGATGCACATGGGCTGGCAAACTTTGACGGCACCAACGTATATGAACATCCTAACCCGCAATTAGGCTACCACCCCGATTGGGAAAGCCTTATTTTTAACTACGGCCGCAATGAGGTGCGCGCTTTTTTAATCAGCAATGCCATTTTTTGGCTCGATTTATACCATGCCGATGGTTTGCGTATTGACGCCGTTGCCTCTATGCTCTACCTCGATTATTCGCGTAACCACGGCGAATGGCAACCCAATTACAAAGGCGGCAACGAAAATTTAGAAGCCATCCATTTTATTAAAGAACTCAACGAAGCCGTTTACGGCTTTTTCCCCGATGCGCAAACCATTGCCGAAGAATCAACCGCTTTTCCGCTTGTTTCGCGTCCAACCTATATTGGCGGGCTGGGTTTTGGCATGAAATGGATGATGGGCTGGATGCACGACACCCTTAACTATTTTAAAATTGACCCGCTTTTCAGGCAGTTTAGCCATAATACCATTACCTTCAGCATTATGTATGCCTTTACCGAAAATTTTATGCTGCCCTTCTCGCACGATGAGGTAGTGTATGGTAAAGGCTCGCTTATACGCCGTATGCCCGGCGATGAATGGCAGCGTTTTGCCAACCTGCGCCTTATGCTGGGTTACCAGTTTACCCACCCCGGAGGTAAACTGCTGTTTATGGGCGGCGAGTTTGGACAATATAACGAATGGAATTTTGCCGGCAGCCTCGACTGGCACCTGCTGCAACATGCACCGAACAAAGGCCTGCAACTGCTGGTAAGCCACCTTAACCAACTCTACCGAAACAACCCGGCTATGTATGAATACAACTTCGATGCCAAAGGATTTGACTGGATTGAAGTATCGGATTACAAAAATTCCATTCTGGTATTTATGCGCAAAGGGGTTAACCCCAATGATCAAATCATTGTTGCCCTTAACTGCACGCCTATGGTACACTACAACTACCGCATAGGAACGCATTTTACCGCCGGAAACTGGCAGGAAATTTTAAATACCGATGACACCCAATATTGGGGCAGCGGCGTGGTAAACGCCAACCCCCTTGCCATTGAAGAAACCCCCTGGAACTACCGCCCGAATTCTATTGTGGTAACCCTGCCACCGCTTGGCATGGCGGTTTTTAAATATATTGCGCCGCCGCCCCAACCTCCGCAAAAGAAAACCAAAACTAAACCGGCCGCAAAAACCAAAGCCGTTGTTGCAGCAACAGTAAAAGCAGATGAAAAGCCGGCTGATGAAACTGCCCAAACGGAAAAACCTGCCCCAAAAGCTAAGAAAAAGAAATAACTGCTTACCGGCAGTTCTTTGCATTTCTTGCCAATTGCCTCGCGTCCTTTGCGGTTTTTCTTTTTACCGAAAGGCCCGATAAGTTGTGCGCAAAGTGCACTATTTGATTATAAGATTCTTGAGTTGTTTCTCTGTAAGTTATTAACCCAAACAGGCAACTGCCCGTATTACAGGCTACCTCCAAATCTCATTACAACAACCCCTCATCGGCAAAGCTGAAGTAGCCGGTTGTGGTAATAATAAGGTGGTCTAAAACACCAATTTCGAGCAGTTTACCCCCGTCGCGCACCTTGCGGGTAAGGTCAATATCGGCCTGGCTGGGCTTAAGATTGCCAGACGGGTGGTTGTGGGCAATAATAATGCCCGATGCCAGTTGGTTAAGCGCCTTTTTAAAAATAATCTTCACATCGGCTACTGTACCGGCCACCCCGCCCGCGCTAATACTCTCCTGAAACGTTACACGGTTGGCACGGTTAAGGTACAGCACCCAAAACTCTTCATGGGGTAAATCGCCAATTCGGGGTTGCATAAGTTCAAACACATCGCGGCTGCCGGTAATTTGGGGTTTTACACCAGACTCCGCGGCGCGGCGCCGGCGGCCAAGTTCAAGGGCGGCAACAATGGTAATAGCTTTTGCCTCGCCTATGCCTTTAAATTTCATCAAATCATGAAGATCAATTTTGGCAAGTTCATTCAGGTCGTTGGTGGCTGCTTCTTTTAATATGCGTTTGCACAAATCTACCGCACTCTCTTTATTATTGCCCGAACCAATTAAAATAGCCAGCAATTCAGCGTCGGTAAGCGCCTTTGTGCCTTTCTGCAACAATTTTTCGCGCGGTCGGTCCTCTTCGGCCCATGACTTTATGCCCATTTTTTTATAGCCGCTATTGTCCATACAAATAACTTATGTTTTGCGGTGCAATATTATCAAAATGCAGCGAAAAAATTGAATATCAGATTGAAAAAATATGCAGTGGTGCAATTTTTCTGCCCCAACCTATTCAATTTCCAACCGGCACTAAGAACACCGGTCCCTGCACAACCATCACCGTCGGGCGTAAAGTCTGCTGTTTTTTGGCTGTTTTCTAAAACTATTACACTCTCAGGGTGTTATTTTTGTGGTGCAAAAAAGTTTTACAAATATATTTGCCGGTAAAAAGTGCAAGCACTGTATTTTTTCACATTTCTCTTTAATTTTACCATTTTTTAAGCCTTTTTACGTTTTATAAACCATATACTCGCAATAACGCATTATTTTTGTATGGTTTTGTTTGAACTGCAACCCACCACCATTTTAACCAAACTATTTGTACATCTCAACAAAAGATTATGACAGACAAAATCAAAGCCAAATTTGCCGAAAAAGCCCTGCCATTAGCCAAAGAAATGAAGGAATATGTAAAGGAACACGGCGACATGATTATTGACACGGTTTCTATTTCGCAACTCTATGGCGGTATGCGAGATGTGTTAAGCCTTATTACAGAAACCTCTCTCCTTGATGCTTACAAAGGAATTAGTTTCAGAGGATACTCTATACCCGAATTGAAAGAATTGCTCCCAAAAGCGCCCAACTGTACCGAGCCCCTGCCCGAAGGTATTTTTTACCTCATGCTCACCGGCGAATTACCCACCGCAGACGATGTGAAACAGGTAAGCGCTGAATGGCAAAAAAGAAGTGCAGTTCCTCAATTTGTGTTTCAGGTGCTGGATACCCTGCCTGTTGATACACACCCCATGACCCAATTCAGCACAGCCATTATGGCACTGCAAAACGAATCGGTGTTTGCCAAAAAATACGAAGAAGGCATGAGCAAAGCCGATTATTGGGATGCTACCTACGAAGATGCCATGAACCTCATTGCTAAACTTCCCCGAATTGCTGCCTATATCTTCCGCCGAACCTACCACAGCGGCAACCATATAGCTCCCGACCCCACGCTCGATTGGGCGGGCAACTTTGCACACATGCTGGGTATTGACGCCCCCGAATTTAAAAGCCTTATGCGCCTTTACCTTACCATACACGTTGACCACGAAGGCGGCAACGCATCGGCTCATACTACCCATCTGGTAGGTTCTACCCTAAGCGATGCTTACCTGTCTTTTGCCGCCGCCATGAACGCTTTGGCAGGACCCCTGCACGGGTTGGCTAATCAGGAGGTTATCCGATGGATTTTTAACATGCTCGATGAACTGGGAACCCAACGCCCCACACAAGAGCAAATAGAACAATACATCAGAAGTACTCTGGCAGCAGGAAAAGTAGTACCCGGATACGGACACGCCGTTCTGCGCTCGCCCGACCCGCGCTTTATTGCACAAATGGAATTCTGCAAGCAATATTTCCCCGATGACCCTATTGTAAACGTGGTATGGGACATATATGCCGTTGCACCTAAAGTGTTGGGCAGCATTGGTAAAATCAAAAACCCTTACCCCAATGTAGATGCTCATTCGGGTGCTACGCTGGTACATTACGGTGTTAACCAATACAACTTCTATACCGTTTTATTTGGCGTTTCAAGAGCATTAGGCGTATTGGCCTCTCTCTGCTGGGACAGAGCCCTGGGCTTACCTCTGGAAAGACCTAAATCCATTACTTTTGAGTGGATGAAAAACTGGGTAGCGCAGCAAAAATCAGAACAGGTGAGCGCCAATTAAGGCATCTATAACCGGGCGGCTACAACCACACATGCACAGGAGGCTGGTAATTTTTGCAATTGTAATCCATCAACAAAGTTGAGAGGAAAACAAAAGAGGTATAAGTAACCATTTCATCTTCATGCAAACCAACCTTACCATTGCCGAATTTTTACTGACCGATATGCGCGCCGGCCGCATTATTGCCGCCGAACCATTTACCAAAGCCCGTAAACCGGCCTATAAACTGCTCATTGATTTTGGCCCGCATATAGGAATTAAAAAATCATCGGCTCAAATAACCCACCACTATACGCCTGAAAGTCTCATCGGAAAAATGGTGGTGGCAGTGGTAAACTTCCCGCCCCGTCAAATTGCCGATTTTATGTCGGAAGTCCTCGTCTTAGGTTTACCAGATGCGGAAGGACACATCGTTCTCCTTCAACCCGATGCCGATGTGCCCCCCGGCGGACGGGTACACTAAACCCATACAAAACCGCAAACCGGTATATTAAATAAAAGGGTACTTGCCTGTACAGACAAGTACCCTTTTTTCTTTTAAAACCCACTGGTTTATAGTCGGGGTGACTGGATTCGAACCAGCGACCCTCTGCTCCCAAAGCAGATACGCTAACCGGACTGCGCTACACCCCGAATATGGAAAAAAACCCGCCAGGTAATCTTGCCTGCGCGGGTTTTTGCGGTGAGGGCGGGATTCGAACCCGCGGTACCCCTTTCAGAGTACGACAGTTTAGCAAACTGCTGGTTTCAGCCACTCACCCACCTCACCTCCTCTCTTTCTGAAACGGCTGCAAATATAGCAACCTTTACCTGTTGTTTTATCTCCAAAGCATTATTTTTTTGTTTTTTCCGCTATTTTCCTGTGCTTCCACCTTCTTTCAACAACATTTTTTCAAAAAAAAATCCCAAAACTCAAAAAACACCTAACTTTATACAACATTATCGAATGTGCACATTTAAACACTCTCCTTCATAAATTAACCTTGCAAGATATTACTATGAAAAAAACGCTACTACTGCCTGTTTTTTTGCTTTTTTCCGCTTTTACACTCAAAGCACAGCAATTGCCGCTTTATTTTGAGCCGGAACAAGATTGCATCAGTGCCATCCCTATTTGTGGCAATACCTATTTCCAAAACGACTACTACGTTGGCTTTGGCAACTCTTTTGAGGTAATGCCCCTGGAAAATTGCGTCGAACCCGGAGAAATCAACTCGGTTTGGTATGTGTTCAGCGTGGCATCTTCGGGTACCTTGGGATTTACCATAAACTCCAGCGTTGATTTTGATTTTGCCCTTTGGGACATCAGCATTGGCGGCTGCAATGAAATCGGGCAATCAGACCCCATTCGTTGCAATTACTCCAACGACAACGACCCTACCGGAATGAGCGCCGCCTCTGTAGTAGCGGGTAATTTAAGTTATGGCGCTTCGCAACCGCCCATTATGCCGGGTATTAACGCCACGGCCGGGCAAACCTTTGCTCTTTGGGTAAACAACCTTTGGCTTAACCCGTTTACCTTTAGCGGCTACAACATTACCTTCAGCGGAAGCGCTACCTTGGTAAGCAGCGCATCGCCGCCGCCTACCCTTACCGTAGAAGCTTGTAATATAGGGCAACCCATCATCGTATATTCGTCTGCCCCGCTAGACTGTAACACTATTGACAATGGCAGCTTTACCATGAATGGCGCCGTAATTACCGATGTTACCGGCATTGACTGCGGCGATTTCAGCACCAGACTCGAAATTGAATATACCCTGCTGGGCGCTCCAGCTGCTTCTTACACCCTTACTCCAAGCGGTTTAACCGATTTATGCGGCAACGTTATTACCGCTCCAACCAGCTTCTCATTTCCAACGCCCATACAAATTACCGCTTCATCCACCGGCATTTGCGGTGGAATAGGTGAAACCGTTACCCTTACTTCCAACATTGCCGGAACCTGGAGTACCGGACAAACAGGCACTTCCATTACCGTTTCGCCCAATGCTACTACCATTTACACCATTGAAGTAATTGACGGAAGTTGCTCCCGAACCGAATCTATTGAAATTACTGTCTATCCGCAGGCTTATGCACAAATTACCCCCCAAAACGCCGCCGTTTGTACCGGCGGTTCTGTATCTTTAAGCGTGCTGGCCCCGGCCGGCTCTTTTGTAAACTGGACCGGCGGACCCTTTAACGGCGGACCTAATGACCCCTCCATACAGGCAACACCGACCTCCAACACCCTTTACACCGTTGAAATTACTACTCCCGAAGGCTGTACTGCCACCAACAGTACTATGGTGTACTCCGGCGCTCCCGCCCCCGACCCAACCTGTGTAAACCTGTATGTTACCCCATCGGGCAGCCCATCGGGCGACGGAACCCGGGTTGACCCGGTCAGCCTGCCAACAGCCATTTCGCTGGCACAGTGCAATAATGCCGTTATTAAACTTTCGGTTGGTGTTTATAATTTCGACCAGCCTATTCAACTATTCGATTACATTACCATTGAAGGCGGTTTCCTGCCCGGCTCCGACTGGGAAAAAATAAGTACAGACGGAACGCCTGCCACCACCACCATCATTAACCGAACTGCAAACGGCATATATCCATACGATGGAATTGCCGGCGCACCGGCGCTCATAGCCGTACAAGGCAACAGCATCAGCAATTTCAGGTTGCAAGACCTTACCTTTACTACAGCCAATGCACCAACCACAACTGTAGAAGGGGTTTCTACCTACGGCATTTACCTCAACAATTGCTCCAATTACAACATTGTGCGCTGCCGTGCCCGGCCGGGCAACGCCTCACCCGGTGCCAACGGCGTACCCGGTGTGGCCGGTGCCCCGGGAACAGCCGGTACCAACGGCGCCGATGGTTGCAGCGCAGCCCCGGGCCTTGTTTCCAACCCTGCCCGTAACTGCTCCAGCAACGTGGCCAGCGGTGCCGGAACCGGCGCCGGAAGCTACAACGCTTCGGGTACCGGCGGAACCGGCGCCAATGCCGGCGGACAAGGCGGTAAAGGCGGCTGGCGCTCTTATAATTTAGGCAATGGCTTAAACAACGGGCAATCAGGGTTGCCGGGTGCAGGAGCAGGCAGCGGAAATGGCGGCAATGGCGGCATTGGCAACGGCCCTGCAGGAATAAACATTTTCAACTGTGTTTGCGATGCCACTGCCATCACCCATGGCGTAAACGGGCAGCCGGGCACGTCCGGTACACCCGGAACGCCCGGAACGCTTAGCCCTATTGCACCAAGTTATACCGCTTTGTTTGTACCCGGCGGCCTTGGCTCCAATGGAACCAACGGAACCAACGGCGCAGGCGGCGGCGGCGGTGGCGGCGGCGGCGGACAAGATGCTCAGGAAGGTTTCTGCCTTCCGGCACCTCCGTTCCCGGGCGGATTATGCGTGAGCGCCGATTTGGGCAGCGATGCCGGTTGCGGTGGCGGCGGCGGCGGCGGCGGCGGATTTTTTGGCACTGCCGGTACCGGCGCTTACAGCGGCGGCGGTTCTTTTGGCATATACCTTTGGGCAAACGGACCCAACGGTAATATTACCGATGCCAATGCTGTTGCAGGTACTGCGGGTGCAGGCGGAAACGGTGGTGCAGGCGGCGCAGGCGGTGCAGGTGGCGCAGGTGGCGCAGGCGGAAACGGCATTCCATGCAGCCTTGATTGTATTACCTGTCTTATTTCAAACCCGCTACCCTTCGGGCCAAGTTGCCTGTTGTCGCTTGGTTCGCCGGGCTTCCCCGATTTTCAGCTTATTCCGCCGCTTATCTACAACTCTAATCAGGAGCGCGATTATGGCGACGGCGGCGACGGCGGTACAGGCGGTAGCGGCGGAAACGGCGGCAATGGCGGAAACGGTCACTCCGGACAGACTCAAAATATCTACATTAACGGCACACCGCTTGTTACCTCTATTACCAATTTTAA
>NBMY01000155.1 GCA_002212985.1 Sphingobacteriales bacterium TSM_CSS | reverse complement strand
ACCAATTCACTATGCTAAATATTAATCAAATATATGCACATAATATTTATCCTTGACACTCATGTTGTATCTTGTTGTATTCATTTTAGGTAAAGTTTTTTTCAAGAAAGTGCAAAATATCCTACAAAACAACCTCGACAAACAAAACCCCAATGCCACGCCCGATAACACTGCCCTGCCCGAACATGAACACATCAGAGGACCACATTACTACCAGTAAGCGCCCACAACAAAACAACAAATACTTTTTTTACATCTTAAAATCATTAAAAATGAACACCCAAGAAACGCTTTCCCAACTCAAAAAACTTCGCCTAAACGGTATGCACCACACCTATCAGGCAATGCTTCAACTACCCCTGCACCAACAACCACAAGCACACGAACTCTTGGCACAACTCCTGCATGCCGAAACCCTCCACCGTGCCAACAAAAGAACCCAACTTTACCCCGCTCGCGCGAGGCTGTGCCTCGTGAATTGCGTTACCTGCAAGGCTGTGCCTTTTTCTGAAGAACAAACACTTGCCATTGGAAAAACATAAAATTAGGGATCGGTTAGGAAAAAAACATTTAGATTGCAAATAATTTACATGGTTTGCTTTTGAGGTGTGGTAAAGTAATGCAAATGGCGCGTGTTGGCGGTAAAGCTAACAATTTTTTACACATTGAAGTGTAAAAAAATATAACCGGTCGTTTTTGGCGGCTAAGTGGTTTTTGCGGGTTATTTTAGTTTTCATCGGGCAGGGTTTACAACTCTCAAATTCCTTAGCAACAATATGTGGTATGGGATAATTCTTACCTAAGCCGGCATTTACCCTGTCCTTTTCGCACAAACCTGTATAAAATCTGTTTACCTTTACCGCTTTACAAACAAATGCAAACAACATGCAGCAACCAAACAATACCGCATGGTTTACCACTTGGTTTAACTCGCCCTACTACCACCTGTTGTATAAAAACCGAAACGATGCCGAAGCGCAGCAGTTTATTGCCAACCTGCTCCATTACCTTAAACCTCCCCCCAATGCCAATATATTAGACCTTGCCTGCGGAAAAGGCCGCCATGCCCGCTTTATTGCCGAACAAGGTTTTAACGTTACCGGCCTTGACCTTGCCCCCGATAGCATTGCCCATGCCCGGCAGTTTGAAACACCCAACCTGCACTTTTTTGTGCATGATATGCGGCAGGTGTTTAAGCCAAACTATTTTCATTATGTATTTAACTTTTTTACCAGCTTTGGCTATTTTGAAAACCCCCAAGACAACTTTGCCACTCTAACGGCCATTAATCAGGCTCTTTTGCCCGATGGTTATCTGGTTATTGATTTTTTTAATGCACAAAAGGTAAAAGCTAAACTGGTAGCTTACGAAGAAAAAGACATAGACGGCGTTTGTTTTTTTATTACCCGCCGCGCCACTGCCAACCACATTATTAAAACCATTACCGTAAAAGACGATGCGCGCCATTTTAGCGCCACCTTTGAAGAACGGGTGCAGGCGCTTACCCTGCCCAAATTTGAAGAACTTTTTGCCGCCGCCGGGTTTACCCTGCTGCAAACCTGGGGCAATTACCAACTGCAGCCCTACCAGCCCAGCGACTCCGACCGCCTTATTATGCTGGCACAAAAAACCACCCAACAGCCTTAGCCTGCCGGCAAATCGTCTGCTGCCCGTGGATGGTAAACACTTACCGGCAACGCATCGGGGCATTGCCGTAGCAACTGCTCTATGGTAAGGTGCAGTTGTGGGTGTAGCACTTGGGCGGCAACTTCGGCCAAAGGCGTAAGGGCAAAGCGGCGCAAGGGCAGAAAGGGGTGGGGTATGGTTAGTTTTTCGGTTTCTACAACCTCTAAATCATACAACAAAATATCAATATCTATGGTGCGCTGCCCCCATTTCTCGCGCCGTATGCGCCCCAGTTTTTTTTCTATGCGGTGTATTTGCGCCAGCACCTCTTGGGGCGGCAACGCCGTTTCTACCTCCAATACCTGATTTAAAAAAGGCGGCTGCCGCGTATTGCCCCACGGCGCGGTTTCATATACTGCCGAGGTTTGCAAAATACTGCCTATGTGCAAACCAACCAATTGCCGCGCTTGTTGCAATTTAAGCAGCCGGTTGCCAATGTTGCCGCCGGTAAGTAAATAAACTAATGGCATGTTTTACCCTGTAATGTGTAATAAAAAAGTTGTTGTAAATACTAATTTGCTGTATGTAAACTATTTGCCAACACCAATTAACCGCTTTCTATATGCGACAGTTTTTTAAGTTTGCCTTTGCCACCGTTGTGGGGCTTTTCTTGTTTTGTTTTATCGGTTTCCTTTTTTTAATGGCCCTGGCCGGCGCAGCGGCATCGGGCAAAGAAGAAAAAATAAAACCCAACTCGGTATTAGAACTTAAATTAAACTACGACATACCCGACCGCACCAAATCGGAACAGTTTAATTTTAACTTCACCTCCTTTGAAATGAACAGCGAGCTGGGGCTGAACGATATTTTGGAAAATATTGAAAAAGCCAAAACCGACGACAATATTAAGGGTATTTTTCTTAACCTCAGCACCACCGCCACCGGTTTTGGCATTTTGGAAGAAATACGCAACAAATTGCTGGAGTTTAAAGAAACTGGCAAATTTGTGGTGGCTTATGGCGAGGTAATGACGCAAAAGGCTTACTATATTGCATCGGTTGCCGATGAAATTTACCTTAACCCGAAAGGGGTAATTGCCCTGCAAGGCTTTAGCGCCGAACTTACCTTTTTCAAAAACGCCCTCGACCGCCTTGGCATTGAACCCGAAGTGTTTTATGCCGGCAACTTTAAAAGCGCCACCGAACCCTTTCGCTACAACAAAATGAGCGATTATAACCGCCTGCAAATTCGCGAACTGCTCAACGGCGTATATGGCTCTTTTGTGGCACAGGTAGCGCCCGCCCGAAAAATGACCGAAGCGCAACTGAGTGATATTATTAACAACCTCAAAATTCAGAACGCCGATGATGCCAAACAATACGGCATTGTTACCGATTTGTACTACATTGACCAGCTTTACGACAACCTGCGCAATAAACTGGGGCTTGATGAAGACGATAAAATAAACATGGTATCGGCGGGTAAATACAACAACGCCCCCGATAAACGCAAAAAAGGCTTTAAAAAGAACAAAGTTGCCGTAATTTATGCCGAAGGCGATATTGTGGACGGCAAAGGCGACGAAAACAACATTGCCTCTGAAGACTACGTAAAACTGATTGAAAAAGTACGCACCGATGAAAACGTAAAAGCCATTGTGCTTCGGGTAAATTCGGGCGGCGGCAGCGCACTGGCATCGGAGGTGATGTGGCGCGAGTTGCTGTTGGCCAAAGAGAAAGGCATTCCGGTAGTGGCCTCTATGGCAGATGTGGCGGCATCGGGCGGTTACTATATTTCGTGCCTGGCCGATACCATTGTAGCCGGCGAAAACACCATAACCGGCTCTATTGGCGTGTTTGGCATGTTGGCCGAAGCAGGTAAATTTTTCGACAACAAATTAGGAATGACCTTTGACACGGTAAAAACTACCAATTTTTCCGATTTTCCCAACTCACTGCTCATGAGCCGGCCAATTACCGATGCCGAAAAAACCATTTTACAGCGCGGTGTTGACCGTATTTACAACAGTTTCCTTGGCCGCGTTGCCGACGGACGGGGCATGGCCGTAAACGCCGTAGCCGAAGTTGCACAAGGCCGCGTTTGGACAGGCACTCAGGCAAAACAAAAAGGATTGGTAGATGTAATAGGCGGCATGGAAGATGCCATTGAAATTGCCGCAAAAATGGCCGGACTGAACGAGGGCGATTACCGAACCGCCGCCTACCCGCCAAAAGAAGAAGTTTGGGATAAGATACTAAAAGGCTTTTCCGAAGAAACCAGCCAACGCATATTTAAACAGCAATTGGGCGAAAACTACCGCTACCTGCAAATGCTGCAAAACCTCAACCAACTGCAAGGCGCACAATGCCGTATGCCTTTTGATTTATACATTGAGTAATTGCCCTTAAAAGGTTTATAACAAAAGCGGAGCGGAATAAAACTGCTCCGCTTTTGTTTTTACAGTTGCAGCTAACCTACCCGTGCCGCTGCGGCATTAAGGCAGCCAGTACTTCCATTTGAGCTTTTTTACCCCAGTCTTGCTTTTCTTCTTCGGTCCACAAATCGGGGAAAAAGATGATGCCCTGGTTTTTGGGCGGCAGGTATTTTTGCCAGTTGGTACCACCGGTGGCGGCAATTTCTTTAGGTTCGCGTTGCAGGTAGCGCACGGCCGATTTAAAGTGCATAAGCGGCCACAGCACATTGGCATTATGGTCAAACAGGCGCAGTTGTTCTAAGAGAGGCGCATGGTTTTGGTCGGTATCGGGCAGTTTAAGGTAGGTTTGCCAAATATTGCATTGAGCGTATTTTTGAGCCGTTTCCAAAAAAAGCGGGTTGTATTTTTGTTCAAACTGCCGAAGGGTAAGGGTTTTTTTACCCGTTGCCAATTCGTTGGCGCCCTGTTTCCAGTACAGAAATTCGTATTTTTGGGGCAATGTGGCACCTTGCGGAACAAGGTGGCGGGCTACGGGCGATATGAGGTAGTCTAAATCGGTGGCGTAAATTTCTATAAGCCGGTACTGCGCCGACTGAAACCCGCTGGCCGGCAGCAACGACATTCGGAATTTTAGAAATTGCTCCTTATCCATGCCGGTTACCATAATTTCAAAAGATTTGATAAGGGCATCGAAATAAGAATTTACCCGTTGCAGGTATTTGGTAAAAACAGCAACGTCAACGGGGGTTTCGGGTTCGGTGATTTCTTTCAGGGCGTTAAGGGTTAGTTTAAAGTACAATTCGGTTATTTGGTGGTAAATAATAAACACCATTTCGTCTTTAAACGGGGTTATGGGGTGTTGCAGGTTAAGCAGCACATCGAGGTTAATGTAGTCCCAATAGGTGAGGAAGTCGTCGTACAGGAGTCCGTCAAGGTAAGAGCGCAGGTCTTGTCCCATGGCTTCGTACTTGGCTTCCAATTGGTTTATGCGTTCTACAATATCGGGTGGCAGTTGTTCATTGGTGTAAGGCATGGCAGAAAATGTTTGGATGGTTATAAATGGTAGGTGGTAGAAAGTAGAGGGAAGTGGGGAAAAATAGAAGGTGGCGGGTAAATTTGTATGGTTTTTGGTAGTTGTGTTTAATCAGGTGTATTGGTTGCGCTGTTCCTGTAGTTCTTCTAATTCAAGCAGGAGGAGTTCCCATTGTTCCATTTCCTGTTCCAGTTGCTGTTTACATTGGTTATAGGCTGCGGTGGCGGCTTTGGGGTCGTTTTGGGGCTGGGCGTAAAAATTGGGGTCGGCCAATTGTTGTTCGTAACGGGCAATGGTTGTTTCGAGTTCTGCTATTGTTTGTTCAGATTTTTTAATTTTGGTTTCTACTTTTCGTATATCGCGGTCAAAATTTTTTAGCGTTTCCCACCGGTTTATGCGTTCTTGTTTGGCATCTGTTTCGGTTTGTTCTTTTTCGGGTGTCTGCCGGCTGTTCATACCCAGTTCATCAAGCGATTGCATGTTGCTGTTTCGCAAAAAATCGTACACATCGCCGTGGTAGGCGGTAATTTGCTTGTTTTTAAAATGGTAAACCTTATCGGTAAGTCCTTGCAAAAATTCGCGGTCGTGCGAAACTACAATAAGGGTGCCGTTAAAGTTGCGCAGGGCTTCTTTCAGCACTTCCTTTGCGCGCATATCGAGGTGGTTGGTAGGCTCATCGAGAATGAGGAGGTTTACCGGTTCCAGAAGCATTTTTGCCAAGGCCAGCCTCGATTTTTCGCCGCCCGAAAGTACCTGCACTTTTTTATCAACCGAATCGCCGCTGAACAGAAAAGCGCCCAACAGGCTGCGCACGCGGTAGCGCATTTCGCCGGTTGCCACATCGTCTATGGTTTGAAAAACGGTTTGGTTGCCGTCTAATGTTTCGGCTTGCTTTTGTTCAAAGTAGCCCACCAATACGTTGTGCCCCAACTGAAAGGAGCCTTCATAGGGTTCTTTTCCGGCAATAATTTTGGTTAGGGTGGTTTTACCTTCGCCGTTTTTGCCTACAAAGGCTACTTTTTCGCCCCGTTCAAGGGTAAAGTTTATGTTGTTGAGCACCTCGGTTTTACCGTAGCGTTTGGTAAGATGTTGCATGTGCACCACTACCCTGCCCGAGCGCGGCGCATCGGGAAATGTGAATTTGATGGAATCTTTTTCGAGATCGTCAATTTCTACCCGCTCCAGGTTTTCCAGTTTGTGTATAAGCGTTTGGGCAAATTTGGCCTTGTTCTTTTTTGCCCTGAACTTGTTGATGAGTGTTTCGGTATGTTCTACCATTTTTTCCTGCCGTTTGGCTTCGGTTATTTGTTGTTCCTGCCGTTGCTGCCGCAGTTCAACAAATTGAAGGTAGGGCACCCGGTAATCATACAATTTACCGTTTACCAGTTCGGCGGTGCGGTTGCACACCTTGTCTAAAAACGCCACATCGTGCGAAATAAGCAGCACGCCGCCCTCGTAGTTAAGCAAAAAATCTTCGAGCCACATAATAGACTCAATGTCGAGGTGGTTGGTAGGCTCATCAAGGAGTATAAAGGAGGGTTTTCTTAGCAGAATTTTAGCCAATTCTACGCGCATTTGCCAGCCGCCGCTAAACTCGGCAAGGGAGCGGTCAAAATCGCCGTTTACAAAGCCCAGCCCTTTCAGTATTTTTTCAATTTGTTCGCGCATGTTCAGGCCGCCCAGGCGCTGAAAATGGTCTTGCGCATCGGTTAATTGATCAACTAATTTCAGGTATTCAGTCGATTCATAGTCGGTTCGGTGGGTAATTTCCGATGTAAGCCGGTCAACGGTTTCCTGCAATTGCAACACTTCCGAAAAAGCCGATGCGGCCTCTTCATACACCGTTTTGGTAGCCCGTATGGGCATTTCCTGCGGCAGGTAGCCCAGGGTAGTGTTGTTATCAAAGTGAATGTTGCCGCTTTCGGGGCGCATTTGCCCCATAAGCAGCCGCAGCAGGGTAGATTTTCCGGCGCCGTTTTTACCTACCAACCCTATTCGGTCGGCTTTGGTAATTGCCAAACTAATGTTATCAAACAAAAAATGTCCGCCAAATTGTACCGAAAGTCCGGTAATGGAAATCATGGTATGGTATAACTGGTAATTGTATGTGCAAATTTACGGGTATTCGGGCAAAAAACGGCATATCGGGTAAATAAATGCCGGTGCCGGCAGCGCGGGTCATTAATTTTTTTCAGGCATTCAGGTTTTCACAGCGTTGGTTTTCATGGCAATTTTATATAGCTTTGCAATAACGCGGGCAGCAGTTTTACCTTTTCGTAAAAACACTTGCGCTTTTTTTGCAATTGTTTGAAAATTTAGAATTTAAAAGCAAGAAAATAATACCTATGGCGAAAACCGGCAGAAAAAAGGCCTTACCCGATAAAGAAAACAGCAAACCACCTGTTTCGGCACCCGCTGAAGAACAGGAGTTGTTTCCCGAACTGAAAAAGGCATGGAAAGAGGTGCGTTGGGTGGGTTTTTTTGTGTTTTTGTTTGTTTCTATACCTTCTATGGCGGTTTCAACCCTCATTACCCGTGCCCTTTCGCCCGAACTGATGAGCGCCGAAATGGGGCAAAGCCTGCTGGATGTAGCCTTTAAAACCGCCCCGCTTACCCTTGCGGTGATACTTATAACCTTTGCCCACCTGCGCGATTGGGCAGATTTTGGCTGGGGTTCGGTATTACTGAGCATTGCCGTTTTGGTGGGCACCACCCTGCTGTTAAACGTAGAAGGGTACGAAATGATAAAAACCGCATGGCAAAATTCTACCGGCAACGTGCTTATTACCTTTTTAATAAATCTGCTGCTGGGTTACCTGCAAATGTATTTTTGGTGGCCTTTTGTATCGAGTCTGGTGGTAGGTATGTTTGGCGGCTGGGCAACCAACCGGCTTATTTCGGCAGTGGAGTAGCCTTGCTATGAATAAAAAACGCCCTGCCGCCAAAAGAACGGCAAGGCGTGCAAATATGCGTTACAAAAAGTGTTTAATCGTTTCCCCATCCGGTTACCATGCGCCGGTTGCCCGATGGCAGCAACGGGTTATCGGGATTTTTGGTTACCACATAAGCAGTAGGGTAAAGATGTTGCAAATACTTGTCAACATCTTGTACCGTAACCCTTCCGTCTTTGTTCTGGTCTAAGCCCGAATTCATGCGGTAATCGTCTGATGGTTTTGCATACAGGGTATAGCAATAATCTTGCGCCAAAGCGCGCGGGTACAAAATAGCTAAGTATAAATCGGTTAAAGATTCATACTCGCGGTATTGATTCCTTTTGGCATCAAGATAGCGGTAAACAAAATCAAGTTGCTCTACATGGCTCAGGTTTTTAAGTTGTTGTACCGAAATGTTAAAATCTTTGGCTGTAGCCGGCATAAACTGAATTAAGCCGGTAGCGCCGCTGCCGTGCCGGTTGCCTACAGAGGCATCAAACTTCGATTCGGAGTGCATGACAGCCATGAGCCATTCGGGCGGAATAGACAGTTTTTTGCTTACATCTCTTACCTTTGATTCAAAATCGTCAATATCATACACAAAGGTAGCTGCCTGGTCGAGCAGGTACAACCGTTGTTTTAATGCTTTGCTGCGGGGTGTTTCGGCGCTGACGGCAGTAAGCAGTTTGTATATTACAAAATTGCTTACCAACAACAGCAAAGCCGCCAATAACAGGTTTTTTAAACTGATGGTAACAGTTTGCGTGGTGATTTTAATTAAATTGCTCATAATTTTGGTAATATTTCAGGGTTAAAACAATAAGGACGCCCATATTACCAACAAAATTAGCAAAAAGTTCACAAAAAGCGACAAATTATTGTCGTTTTTTGCAAAATTTTTTAGCAATTATTTCCGATACAAAATGACACTGTGCGGGAATTTTTAATGTGGTTTGTGAGAAAGAGGATTTACCACATCTGTTACTTTTGTATTATCAACAATGTGAAAGAGTGCAATCAACCTAACCCGATGTAATTTTCATGAGCCTTGCCGACATTCACTCCCCATTGGGTTGCGGCTGAATGAGGGCGGTAAATTCTTTTTTACCACTGCCGAGTCCGGATGCGTAAAGCGTTACTTTAGCAGAAAACACGCTCCCGGAGGCCGTCTGGAAAGTCCAAAAGAAAGAGGCGTTGTTTACAGCATTTTTTAGAATTTCTGCAATTTTTTTTGAAGACAGGCCACCATCATCGGGCTGGTGTGCAGGCGAGAAATGCGTCCATTTTTTACCCACAATTTCTTTCTTTTGCTGGCAGCCAAAGAGTTTGAGGCAGGCATTGTTGGCATCGGTAAACACCAATTTCTGAACGTCTGTTTTAACCATACTGTCCGAAACCTGGCTGAAAAGGGTATTGTATTGTTTTTCCCAATGCATTTGCGGCCCTAAATCGTTCAGTACTATTTGGGCTGCCAGTTGGTTTTCATAGGTTATTATGGTACCGCTTACCTCTACCTCCTTTTCATTGCCGTTTTGGGTAAGCAGGGTAAGTTTTAAGGGCGCAAAGGAGAGCGTTTCTACAAAACCGTCTTTTATGGCTTCTTTGATAGCCATGCGCTGTTTTTTTGACACAAAATCCTCAATATGGCATCCTGTGAGGTCTTGTTCATTTGCGGTTCCGAGCAATGCGGCTGCCGGAAGGTTTGCACTGATGATTTCGCCTTTCCGGTTGCAAACAATAATTGGGAAAGCGCTTACCCTGATAAGTTTTTGGTAGTGGCGTGCGCCGCGGTGTATGGCATCTTTTCCAACAATCATATCCGTAACATCGCGCACCATACCCAAGGCTTCGGTGTGGTTAATGGGCGAAAAGCGGGCTTCGTAAAATTTAATTACATTGTCCACATGCTCAAACGGAAAGGTTTGTATTTGCAGGGTTTCGAGCGATTTTTTGAGGGTGGACATAATTTCGCCGGCAATTTCGGGAGGCAGGAAATCGGTTAGTTTGTTTCCGATGAAAGCGGCGGCAGGTATATGGTTGTCTGATTTTGCAGCAATATAATCGAGGTATTCTCCTTCTTCGTTCACTCTGAAAAGCAAATCGGGTATGGCATCGAGCAGGGCTTTTTTGGTTAGCTCACTGTTTTTCAGTTCAATTTCGCCTTGTTTTCGGGTAGTAATATCGCTTATTACAATAACAGAGCCGCTGGATGCGGCATTTTTTTTGGTTTTATAAGGGCTTGCAATAATTTGCCAATAGCAGGTTTGTCCGGTTTGTTTGTTTGTTACAAACCATTCTTCGGGCGCTATGGGTATGCCCTGGAGGCTTCGGGTAAAGGGGTTTTGGTGGGGCAATACGGCGTTGTTGCTCATAGGATAGCAGAGTTCAAACTGTTCGGCCCAATATTTAAGCGGTATGCCCGGTTTTTGGATACCGGTAATCTGCCTGGCCATGCTGTTGAGCAAAATAATATGTCCGTCTTCGTCGGTGGCCAGCACGGCTTCACCCATATTGACCAGGATAGATTCCAGCAGTTCGCGCTGTTGCTCGTTAATTTCTATTTCGCGCCTGAGTTGTAAAATGGTTTTTATTTGCTCTATACCTTGTTTTTCCAGTTCGTTTGCCAGCAGGGTAAGGCGGTGCGAGAGCAGTTGCGACTGTGAAACAGGGGTAAGGGCAATGCAAATGCCGGGCGGGTAGGTTCGGGCAAAAACCAGTACATCGGTAAGTACGCCGTGGCTGTTTGGCAGGCAGTATTCTTTTTGATTTCCGGTTTTAAGCACTTCCTTGGTATCTTCGGCAATTGTTGGCAGCGGTAAGGAAAACCGGAGCTGGTCCAGATTTTTGGTTTCGCCGGCATTAACTACATATTGTTTAGCCAGAGCATTGAGTTGTATGAGGCAAAGGTTTTGGTCAAAAACCAGCAGGGCTGTTTGGGTGGCGTGCAGCAGGTCGTGCAGTTCGGGTTGCAGGTGCAGGTTGTCTAAGGTGGTAAACAAGGGTGTGGTGGCAGCCGGTTTTTGGGGTATATCTGTGCTTTTTACCAATGGTGTGGTGGTGGCTGTTGTATTGGCGCTACCGGCATTGGGTGCAAACAGGCGCAGAAAGTCGGCCGCGGTAAGGGCGGCATCAGATGCGGGCAAAACGTAGTTAAAGGTAGCGGCTACGTTGGGTTGTACAATGCCGCCCAAGTTATCGGATTGACACAAAAGCGTAATGCCACCGGCAAGGTTAATGGCGCTAAGGTAGGGCAGGTAGCCGGGGTTGGAGTCTATAATAATAGCCGCAATGCCTCCAAAGCCGCTTTGCGACAACGACTGCCAAAAAACAGCATCACTGTTTTGCTCAACGGCGGCGGTGTTGTACAGCATTAAACTTTGGCTGTTTACAATGAGTTTTTCGCCGGCGGGTATCACAAAAACTGTACCCTCGCGCAGTGGGGTATTGGGCAGCGCGGGTTCTACGGGCAAAGAAGAAGCCCGGTATATTTGCTTGGTAAAGCTATTTTGCAGGTCTTGTGCGGGTGCATTGGTACAAAAAATAACAATGGTGCAACCGGCCGGCAGGTTCTGCTCAAAGGCTTGCAAAAAAGAACCAAGGTTGGCCAGTTCTTCTACAGATACCCCAATAACTGCAAGGCTGCTTAAACTCATTTTTTGTGCAATTAACATTAGCCATGTTATGGTTGGTGTACGCAAAAAGGAGCAATTTTGCTGCCATTTTAGCTTTTTTTTGTAACATGGTTAAAATTTGTTTTTACTCAACTGTTTTACGGGCGCACAAATTATTAATATTCAAACAAATGCAGCAATTTTACCTTTGCCGGCAACGCCGTACCGGTATAATGGCAACACGGCACTGCCGGGGGCAAGGGCAAAAAGAGTGTTACCGCGGCTCCTGGTCGTTTTCGCTGAAAGAGTCGGGTTCTGCTTTGGGCGGAATGGTGAGTACCTTTACAAAGAAAAATGCGGTAAAGGCAATAATTACCATTTCCGAAACGAGCATGGTGATAAGTGCAGATGTGTTCATGATACAAACCTCCCTTCTTTAAGACGTTTTTTGTAAGCAATATAAACCAAGTAAGAAACCCCCAGAAAAACACCCAACAGCAACAAGCGTGCACCCACCACGTATGGGTTAGATACATCGGTAATTTTTCTTGCCAAATCGGGCAGGCTGCCAATAAAAACAGCGCCCAGAAAAACAGGGGTAACGTATTTAATAACGTATTTAAAGAATACCGGTATTTTAATATCGGATCCTTGATTTATTTCGTGCCAGCCTTTGTCAATGCCAAAAACCCAGGCAAACAAAATGGTTTCAAAAAGGGCAAATACCACCAATGAAACGGTTCCGGCCCAGTAATCATACTCGTCAAAAACACCGTGGTTAAAAAACAAAACGGTAGGCAACCCCAGCACTAAAATGGCAGCGCCAAAAGACCATGCCGATTTTGTACGCGACCACCCAAATTCATCTTGCATAAAACCCATACAGGGTGTGCCCATTGCCAGTGAAGAGGTAATGCCGGCAAAAAACAACAGGCAAAACCAGGCAAAACCCGCCAAAGCAGACAACAGCGGCCCCCACTGGGTAAACAGGTAGGGCAATGTGCGGAAACCCAATCCAAGCCCCCCGTTTTTGGTCATTTCAATAACCGTATCTATACCAAGGTAGCCAATGGAAATGGGTATTAAAATAGAACTGCCCAGCACTACTTCCACAAATTCGTTCATCCAGCCGGCGCTCATGGCATTAAGGGCAATATCGTCTTTAGATCGCACATACGAGGCGTAGCATTGAATAGACCCCATGCCCACAGAAAGGGTAAAGAAAATTTGACCGGCAGCCGCCAGCCACACTTTGGGTGTCCATATAGTGCTGAAATCGGGTGTCCACAGAAAGTTAAGCCCTGTCACGCCATCATATACGGCGCCTTCTGAACCGGCTTTCAGGGTAATGCCTTTAATGGCCAGCAGTATGCCAAATAAAATAAGCAGCGGCATACCCACTTTGGCGGCTTTTTCTACACCGCCGCTCAAGCCCCGGCTAAGAATATAGGTATTCAATACCAAACAAAGCAGCCAGAAAAAAACCGGCTCATACCCATGTACCAACGAAACATAATCAATAAAAAACTTGCTTACAGTTTCGGCGCTTTCGCCCATAAAAGAGCCTGCCAGCGAATGGTACATGTAAGAAAGTGTCCAGCTTTCAAGATAACAATAATAGGCTGCTACGGCAAGGTTGGTAAAAATACCAAAAACGCCTATATATTTCCAGAAAGTGCGCTTGTCCATAGAATCTAAAATAAAGGGTGTGCTGTGGTGCCCCCATTTACCGCCAAAGCGTCCGCTGGCCCACTCTATCCACAACAGCGGTATGCCCATGAGCAGGAAACACACAAAGTAAGGTATAATAAACGCCCCGCCTCCGTTTTGTATGGCCTGTACCGGAAAACGCAGAAAGTTACCCAAACCTACGGCATTACCCGCCATGGCCAACACAAGGCCCACGCGCGAACCCCAGGATTCTTTAGTTTGCAGTGTCATAGTTTACAGTTGGTTTGTTACTTGTACAAGTTGGGTTTTAGTTAAAATTGCAAGGCAATGTAATTCTTTTTGCCGATACCGATGCAATTTTACTAAAAAACTGCCAAGTTGTTGTTTTTTTATGCCCAAATAAGCAAGATTTATGCCCGAAAGCCAAATAATATACACAAAAAAGCCCGAAAAAAGCGGCTTTACCCTATCTTTGACATATTGCAACTTAACCGTTTTTTACCCATTACCAAATAAACCCGTTTATATGCAAGTAGTGCTCCGGTTTACCATAGCGGCGCTGGCCGGCCTGTTTTTTACCTGGCAATTAGGCCTGGCGCAAAACAAAAACACCTATTACGATGCCATTAAATTGGCCGAATCTGTAGAAAGCAATCAGGAAGATGCCTTTTACCGAATAGTGGCTGTTTATGCAGGGGTTCCCTATAAAAGCTCCGCCGATAAAAAAGCCGTTGACGACAAGCTACAGCAATCGGGCAATACGGCGTTGCTGGAGTTTGCCTACCTGTTTAACCAACGCCGGCTATCGGGTAAAAACATTGGTTCTCTGGCATCGGGCAGCCGCGGAAATGCCGTACCGGGTGCGGCAGCCACCGGCGGCGCAGGAGCAGGCATCGGACCGCTTAGCTTAGCAGACGGCATCAGCCAGTTTATTGTTGACCGCGTAAAGCAGGAAGTGCTGGTGTCCTTTTTTGAACAGTTTTACAAAAAATTTTCGGAAAAAACCGAATTGCAAATGCTCTTCCCTTCTACCTTTGATTATATGCAGGTGTTTGAAGACGCCGGTAAAGATGTGGGCATTATGATTGACGTATTGCGAAATGCCTTTAAAAAAGATATGAACAACCTGCCGGCTACCTTTATGCGCGTTGCTCAAATGGATAAATACCGAAATTTTGTGAACGACCGGCCGGCGCTTAAAACCACCATAGCCGTGGCAGCAGGCATAGGGTATTTAATTGATAACCGCGACCACCCGGCCGTGGTTATTGACAAACTTACCAAAATGGATTTTATTAAAAATTCTCCCAACGATAACCTTACCCGCTCTTTTAACTCCTTGTCCTTTGTTTCTAACTGCCTGCGAGATACACTTAACAGTCCCAACTCCTGGATTAGCAAGCAACAACTCGATTACTTAGAAACCATACCGGCAGCACCGGCTTTGTTTATGGGGCTAAATCTTCAAAAATACGGCGATTTAATAAACAACCTGGAAGTAAACCCAAAAGAACTACCCATCAGGTACCAATCACACCTGTATTGGAATAACCTGAACAACAATACCGAAAAAATGAAAATGAAAGAAATACTGGGCAGTTACCGCCTCAACTATTATACCTCCGAACTACAACCTATTGCCGATTCTATTTCTAACGCTTCTTACAACATTTTTCGCCCCTATTTTAACGATTTTCTTGACCTTACCACCGATGCCGATGAACAATTAGGGCAACTTAAAAGCAAACGCCGCACCGGACAAACCTTTGATATTGATGAGTTTATGGGCTATGTAAACATTTTTACCGAAATGCTGAGCCTGAGCCTGAAAACATCGGCATTCGGGTCGCCCGAAAACCAAAACGTTTTCCTTAAAATTACCCCTGTACTCATAGATATGCGGCGGGCAGTTCAAAAACAAGATTACACCTCGGCCGTTATTGACCTGAACGTGCTGCTGCTGAGCGCCCTGCCCCAAAGCGAAGGGGTAAAAAACGACCTGCTGAAATACAGCATGTTTATTGCCAATGTAGCCGGAGCCCAAAACTCGCAGGAGTTGCATTGGGCTTTAGAAACCGCCGCCCTGCCCACGGGCAGTGCAAGGGTAAAACGCGAATCGCTCATCAACATCAGCCTCAACGCCTACGCCGGTCCTTTTGCCGGCGGCGAATACCTTCTCAACAGCCCCACTACCGATGCATGGGGCGGCATTGTTGGCTTTGCCGCACCTATAGGCATTGCCTTCAGCACCGGCCTGGCGGGGGCAGGGTCTTTGTCGTTGCTGGCTTCGTTTTTAGACGTTGGCGCCTTGGTAAGCTACCGGTTTAGCGACCCCAACACTGGCGACCTTCCCGAAGTTACCTTTAAAAACATGCTGGCTCCCGGCGCTTATGTGGTGTATGGCGTGCCCAAATCGCCGCTTTCTTTGGGCGTGGGGGTACAATACGGCCCGCAAACCCGCAAGGTAACTGTAAACAGTGTAGAATCGCAAACCTCGGCTTACCGCATTGGGGTGTTTGCCGGCATTGATATACCATTTCTCAACTTTTACAACAAGCCGCAACAACCCTAAAAAGCAGCCCTGCGGGTAAATCATCGGCAAACCACCCGTGTCCGTCAGGTACAGCATCAGCTCTATCACTTATAATACAGGGCTTTGTCCAAACAAGCGCAGCAGTTGGTTATTTTATTTAGGAACACATAAATTTCGGGTAAAATGAAAAATGGTTTTGGCTTCTTCTTTCGTTCAAAAACGGCTTTTTGCGGGTTATTGTGTTTGGTTTTGTTGTTGAGCGCCTGTGCACAGGTAACCAACATTGATGCCTGCCGCGCCGCAGAACCCTATGGCTTTTGGGCCGGGTTATGGCATGGCATTATAGCGCCCGTTTCTTTCATTGGCAGCCTGTTTTTCGATAATATTGCCATGTATGCCGTAAATAACAACGGCGGTTGGTACGATTTCGGATTTGTAATTGGCGCCGGCATTTTGTTTGGTGGCGGTGGTAATGCCGCCAAACGTTAGGTGGTTGCGTTATGGTGTATTTCAACCCTTTCGGGCGGTAAAGCTTAAAATCAGGCGCTTTGCTATTATTTCCCTTTCGGTTAATAGCTGACGTAGGGTTGTAGCGGTACTAGTATTGCTAACCTAAAAACCGGCTGATAGTACAAACCCATTCTTGTTTGCAAACACCTTATAAACATTCAACCTCTTTTAGATTGTAACTATCGGGGGGTTTTTTTTCCGTTTTTGCACATAAGGCTATGCATATTTGACACTTTCAGGGTCTTTTAGGATTTCGGATGATAAAAACCCAAAAAAAAGAGCGCTGAAAATAATACGGAACATAAACCATTTCAAATGGCGACACTAACAATTTATGTATTATTACCCGAAGAAGAGTAAGCCACGGTTTTGCCCATATAATTCAAAAAACTTAAAACTTTCTATATAACCAAGCATTACCCCACATGATAGTTCCACCGTTGCTGCAAAAAGGCAATTCGGTTGCCCTGCTTTCTACGGCCCGAAAAATATTACCCCACGAGTTGGCGCCCGCCCTGCCGGTTTTTGAAGAATGGGGGTTGCAGGTGGTATTGGGTAAAACCCTGCACCTGGAGTGCCACCAGTTTGCCGGCACCGAAGAACAGCGGCTGGCCGATTTGCAACAGGCATTAGACAATGACCAAATAAAAGCCATATTTTGCGCCCGCGGCGGCTACGGAACCGCCCAAATTATTGACCGGCTTGATTTTACCAAATTTGCCCGATGCCCCAAATGGATAGTGGGCTACAGCGATGTTACCGTATTGCACAGCCACCTGCACACCCGCCTGCGCACGGCAACCTTGCACGCTACCATGCCCATTAATTTTGCCGGCAACACCCCGCAGGCGCTGCAAACCCTGCAGCAGGCGCTGTTTGAAAAACCACCCGGCTATACCTTTGCGCCGCATGAGTTAAACCGGCCGGGCATTGCCAAAGGGCAAGTGGTTGGCGGCAACCTGTCTTTGCTGTATGCCCTTATTGGCACCCCGTCTGATATTAATACCAGAGGAAAAATACTGTTTATAGAAGACCTGGATGAATACCTGTACCATATTGACCGAATGATGAACGCCCTGTTCAGAAGTGGTAAACTGCACCGGCTTGCCGGCCTGCTCATTGGCGGCATGACCAACATGAAAGACAACGCCGTGCCCTTTGGCGAAGATGCCTCCCAGATTATTGCCCGATATGTGAAACCATTCGGGTTTCCGGTGGCGTTTGGGTTTCCGGCAGGGCATATGCCTGATAACCGCGCACTGGTATTGGGTAAACGGGCAACCCTTACTGTTGATACTGCCGGGTGCGGGTTGGAATACCTGTCTTAAACAGGATTGGGCTTAAGCACCATTCCCAACTATTTACCCGCCGGTTTGCTGCAGGGCTTCCTGCAACAGGCAGGCAAAGCGGTACACGTCTTCAAAGGTGTTGTAAAGGGGTACGGGAGCTATGCGAATAACGTTGGGATTTCTCCAGTCTGCCACTACGTTGTTTTGGGTAAGGTGGTCAAAAACGGCGCGGCCATTGCTGCCTGTAATGAGCAAAGACAACTGACAGCCTCTTTCGTGTGGGTTTTTCGGGGTTATAATGGTAAAGGCATTTCCACCGGCGTTGGTGTTTACCTGCAATAACAGTTGCTCCAGATAACCGGTCAGTTGCAGGCTTTTGCGGCGCAGGCGGTCAATACCGGCGCTGTTAAAAATTTCGAGCGAGGCGCGGTGTGCGGCCATGGGCAGTATTTGGGCGTTGCTCAGTTGCCAACCGGCGGCGCCGGGTTGCGGCATAAAATCGGGCAGCATTTCAAAGCGGGTGTTTTCGTTGTTACCCCACCAGCCGGCAAGTCGGGGCAAGGTAAGGTTGTTGCCGTGTTTTTCGTGTACAAACACGCCGCTTACGCCGCCCGGGCCGGAGTTAAGGTATTTGTAAGAGCACCATGCCGCAAAATCTACGTTCCAGTTGTGCAGTTGCATGGGTATGTTGCCGGCAGCATGAGCCAGGTCGAAACCGGCTGTGGCGCCAACACTGTGTGCAACTTGGGTAATGGCCTCCATGTTAAAATATTGCCCCGAATAGTAGTTTACCCCGCCAAACAACACCAAAGCAAGGCTGTTACCCAATTGCTCAATGGTTTGCAAAATATCTTCTGTATGCAGGTGGTGTTGGCCGGGTTTTGGGGCAATTTCCACTACTGCCTCTTGGGGACTAAACCCGTGCCATGCCGCCTGACTGGCTACGGCGTACCGGTCAGACGGGAAAGCGGGCGCTTCTATGAGTATTTTGTACCGCTGCGGGGTGGGGCGGTAAAAGGTGGCCATGAGCAGATGCAGGTTTACGGTAAGGGTGTTCATGGCCACCACTTCGTGTGGCAGGGCGCCAACCAGCCGCGCCATGGCATCGGTTAAAAAATGATGATAGCCATACCATGCATGCCGGGCATGAAAATGACCTTCTACGCCCAGCGTTTTCCAGTCGTCCAATTCTTGCTGTACATATTGCGCTGTGGTTTTGGGCTGCAACCCCAGAGAGTTTCCGCACAGGTAAATTACCTCTTTGCCTTTGTCATCTGTTGGTATGAAAAACAGGCTGCGAAATGCCTTCAGTTCGTCGGCAGCATCAAGGGCTTGGCAGGTTTGGGGCAGTTGGGCGGTAGTAATTTGCATAACAACAGTCAGTTAAGGTTGTTGCATAACGGTGCCGCACTGTTTGCAGGTGCGCAGGTCTTCAGATTGGTAAAAGGCGGTCATTACCTTGGGCAGTTGGGTTTCAATGTCGGTGAGGTCAAAATAAGTTTCGTGCAGTTTGTTGCCGCAGTTTTCGCAAAACCACAAAAAGCCGTCTTTTTCGCCCGGTTTTCGGTAGCGTTCAATTACCAGTCCTACGGTATTGGGTCCGCGCTGCGGCGAGTGTGGCACGCGGGGCGGCAGCAAAAACATTTCGCCCTGTTTAATAGGTATGTCAACGGCTTTACCGTCATCAATAATTTTTACCACAATATCGCCTTCTACCTGATAAAACAGTTCTTCGCCTTCTTCGTAGTGGTAGTCTTTGCGCGAGTTGGGGCCGCCTACTACCATAACAATAAAATCATCGTTGGCGTGAAATACTTTTTTGTTTCCGACGGGCGGTTTAAGCAGGTGTCGGTTTTCTTCTATCCAGTTTTGAAAATTAAAAGGTCTTGAAACAGGCATGGTATAATTAATTTTTCTTTATAGAAATGACAAAAAACCGGGCAAAATTAATTTAAATAACTCATTTGAGTTTTTACAGACGGTTGAAAAATTATTTTTCCAGTTTAAGGGCTTGCTTAATGTCAATGCGTTTACCATCGAGTTTTGCCACAATAAAGGCATCTTTAATACCCATACGCTGAATGTCTTTCTTAAACGCCTCCGATTCGGAATAGTTCAGAAATTTGGCCAGAGTGTATTTGTCCAAGCCGTCTAATTCTTCGTTTTTCAGGTGGTCAAAACCCTGCTGGTATTTGTGCAGGTTAAAGTATTTAAATGCACCAATTTGCACTTCGTAGTGCAGCCCTTCATCGGTAATATTGCCGCCCACAATGGGTTGCGGGGTAGTTTGCACGGTTTCCAGTCTTTTTTTCAGGCTGTCGCGTTCTTGTTCCAATGTGCGCACCATTTGGGCATTTTGTTCGGTGGTGTTGGCGGCGTTGTAGGTATCTATGGCAGTAACTGCGGCGGGGTTAGTGCGGTGATATTTTACCTGATGATAAACGGTGTAAAAAAGCAGGAGCAAAAACAGCCCGATGAACAGGTACAACCAGGAGGCTTCATTTTGGTATCTGGACATAGTTTGGGGTTATAAATTGACATTGCAAAGTATCCGGTGCCGGAAATTTTACAAAGGGTTAATAAATGGCCAGGGCTAGCTTTAAAACGGGTAATAAAAGTAGGGCTTTTTTGCATTTTGCGCCTACTACCACCCGAAAAAAACAATTTTCGTTCCTTTTTACAGGTATTGAAGGCGGTAAAAGCGCTGCTGGCGGCTTAATTTAAGCGGTTGGCTGTTATACCATTGCAAGAAAGTTTTAAACTCTACATTATTTTTTTTGAGCCACCCGTCAAATTCATCGGGGTTGCCTTTTCTGAAAAGCCAGTAGGTATAGGCTTCTAAGTAGCCGGCATCTTTAACCTGCCGCCACCAGTCAAACAGCATGTTTTGATAAGGCATATTATATGCCTTTGCTATCCAGTTGTCTAAAAAAAGCTGGCGCAGGCGGCAAATGGCGTTAATGTTTTTGCTTTTCATTTCGGGTTTCAGGGCATTGGTCATAGCATCATCTACAGCCACCTGAAACGGGGGTTGTTCATTTTCTTCGCCTGCGCCCAACATAATGTACATATGCGCCCTTTCGCTAAAGCTTACCCAGTTTTGCCAGCTCGAATTGGGGTTTACCACCATAGCAGCACGGTAGGTATCAAACAGCAGGCTGCTCATTTCTTCTGAACGGGCAGAGTTGGGTTCGAGGAGCATAAACAGTTCGCCATACAAAATGCCCCATATTTTTTCCGATGAATGGCAATACAGTTTGGCTGCCCAATAGTAATTGCTGGCAAAAGACGGGGCGTTTTGAATACCTTGTTCCCAATATTCCACGGCTTCGTCGTTATTGCCCGCTTTATAAGCCATACCGCCAAGCTCAAGGTATAGGTTGCCCGCATCGGGAAACTGCTTTATGCCATCTTTGTAAGCGTCAATAGCATCATCGGGGCGGTTGTTTAAGTCGTAGGCATTTCCCAGCAACTGAAAAAAACGGGCATCGGGCGCTTTGCCCCTGCCTACGGGTCGTTTCAGTTCTTTAATAACCCGGTCGTAATTTTTTTGCAGGTAATAAATGTAGGCGGTTTCGTATTGGTATTCGGGGTTTTTGGGATCTAATTTTCGGGCTTGTACCAGCAAATTAAGGGCTTGAGTATAATTTTGCTGTTTATCAGACAAATCGAGAGCTTGTTTGGCAAGTGCCAGAGCTTCTTTTTTGCCTGCGTCGTTTTGTGCAATAACGGGCAGCAACCAAAACAGCGATATGGTAAAAACTACTGCGCGCATTGGTACAAAAAAGAGTTGTAGTGGCTAAAAAAAGTACAGTGTTTTGTTAACCTTATGAGTTGTATTGAACAATTATATGGATACAACCCGGCAAAGTTACGTATAAAAACAAGAAGTCCGGACAGTATATTGTTATACTTCCGAACTTTGCAGCCATATCTTGCATAGGTTAGTTTGACCTGTTGAGCCAGTAAACCACCCGTTTTAGTTGTGTCCAGGTGTCGCCCGAAAAATAATATGCCGGATAGTTTTTCTTGCTTACTCTGTCGTAAAAATAATACCGGTAGGCAAAGTATGATTTGTCTTCTACATTACTGGTAGTTGGGTTGAGTACTTTTTTTCGGCCGTAAAACAAGTCGCGTTTCAGTACAAACCGGTAAAGGTTAAAATCGGGGTATGCCTCGTCTAATTTTACGGGGGTTATGGTAACATATTTCCCTTTGTATTGCTTAAACACTTCTTCCAGTTTTTGGTTATCTTCTTCTAGGTGGTCATTGGCTTCGGTTAAAAAGTCAATTTTATCATCTTCATACATTTCGTCAATATTGCTGTAAGCCATGTCGGGGTCTTGGTATTTAAACCTTTCAACAAGCAGCGTAGTGCTTTTTATTCCCTGCGGTATCCATTGCGGTTGCTGTGCCAGCATAAAATTGGTGGCAACAATAACGCCTGTTAATATACTTGCTATGAAAGATATTCTGGCCATAAACAAACTGTTTCCTTGGTTGAGTAATGCGTGGTTTTTGCTTGTGCGTCATTTGATATGCAAATATGCCGTTAGTTTAACCACTTACAGGGCAATTTTACATTTAATTGCCTATTGAAACGAACAAGCGGAGCGCAAAATTATACAGAACCTTGCAATCGGCCTATGTTTGTAGCCGGCAAATGCCTAATTTAGCAGTCGGGCTGCTGTTTTATTCTTTGTTGACCCTGTTGTTAATAAACAGTTTACCTTGCAACCAGCAATTGAAGCCGCCCTCATCATTAAAAAACACGGTATTATATATGTGTAAACCAAAATTGCCCTTTTTGCGTATTTTACCCCTGTTGGTTTTTCTGCATTGCGCCCTGCCGGGCAAAACTCTGGCTCAGGTACCGCCGGGGTTTGTACGAAACCAGTCTTTGCCGGTATATCACAACGGGCTCACCCTGCATTTTGCCTGGGCAGGAGGGCTGCATAACCCGCAGTTTTCTGCCATAGACCTTAACAACGACGGATTACAAGACCTCTTTGTGTTTGATAAAATTAATAAACACCTGCTTACCTTTATCAATAACGGAACGCCCAATGAACCCGATTATACCTTTGCGCCCGAATATGTACAGTGGTTTCCGCCGCTGCACGACTGGGCGCTGCTTACCGATTTTAATGCCGATGAACTGCCCGATATTTTTACCTACGGAATTGCCGGCATAAGCGCCTACCAAACCACCCGCCTTCCCGATAACTCTTTGCAATTTACCCTTGTGGAAGAGCAGTTGCGGTTCAACAGCTTTTCGGGCCCGCTCAACATTTTGGCCAATAGTTCCGACATTCCGGCTTTTACCGATGTAAATAACGATGGCGATGTTGATGTACTTACCTTTGATTTTGTAGGAAAATATGTTGAATACTACGAAAATCAGTCGCAGGAGCTAACCGGCACCCCGTCTGATACGCTTTGGTTTGAACAACTTTCGGAATGCTGGGGTAAATTTTCCGAATCGGGCGCTACCAATGCCGTTCTGCTCAACGACGATTGCGATGGATGGTTTTCGGCCCCGGCGCCGCCCGATTTTTCGCGGCAAATGCATAGCGGCTCTACCCTGCTTGCCTTAGACCTTAATAACGATGGCGCCAAAGAACTCATTGTAGGCGATGTATCTTATCCAAATCTTATTATGCTTACCAACGGCGGCACCCCAGATGATGCGCTGATGACCGATTTTGACCTTAATTTTCCGGCATACGATGTGCCGGTAAACCTGCCCGTGTTTCCCGCCGCATTTTATACCGATGTGAATAACGATGCAAAACCCGACCTGCTTGTTGCAGTAAACGATCGCAACAACGGCAGTAGCCTTAACAGCGTATGGTATTACCAAAATACCGGCACAGCCGAAACGCCTTTGTTTACCCTGCAAACCAATAATTTTATGTTGCAGAATATGGTTGATGTGGGGCTGAGAAGCTACCCGGTTTGGATAGACTGCAACAACGACGGACTTACCGACATACTCACTGGCAGCTATGGCGTGTATAATTTTGCCACTGCCGGCTATCAGGCACGGCTTACCCTGCTGCAAAACACCGGTACCGCCTACCACCCGCAGTTTGAACTGGTTACCGCCGATTTTGACAGCCTGAGCCAATATAATTTCAGAGGTTTGTTTCCGGCTTTTGGCGATCTTGACAACGACGGCGACCCCGATATGCTGGCAGGCGATGAACTGGGCTTTTTACACTACTTTGAAAACACAGCGCCTTTGGGCAGCCCTATTAACCTTACCCTCACACAGCCCAATTTTATGGAAGTTACGGGCGCCGACGCCGTAACTCCCTGCCTGTACGATGTAGATGCCGATGGAGCATTAGACCTTATTTGCGGCGAGCGCGCAGGAAAACTCAACTACTACCGCAACACAACAACCGAAACGGGTACATTGTCGTTTACCCTTGTTTCCAATTTCTGGGGCGCCGTAGATGTGCGCGAGTTGGGAACCCCCTACGGTTACAGCGCGCCCGTTATTGCCCCCCTTGACAGTACCGGGCAGCCCTTTTTGCTGGTAAACTCCGATAACGGCCATATTCACCTGTACACCAATTTAGACCAACCCGTTTTTACCGAACTCGACTCTTTTCTGTCGGGTATTAATGACGGCGGGCGCGGCGGCATTAGCCTCACAGATATAAACACAAACAACGGAATGGATTTACTGGTGGGCAATGCCAGAGGCGGAATTGCCCTGTTTTCGCAACCGGGCGATACCATAGAAGTAGGAATTTTACCGCCTGCGCAAGCTACGGGCACACAAACTGCCCTGCGCATTTACCCAATGCCCGCCGAAAATCACAACTTTACCCTGCAACTGCCCGGCAACCCAAACCAGCCCCGGCAACTTTCTATTTTTAACCTGCAAGGGCAGCCGGTAAACCCCATCACCCAAATCTACACCGGCAATTCACAAACCATACAGGTGCAACTGCCGCCGCAAACACCACCGGGCCTATACCTGCTGGCATTAACCACCCCACAAAAAGTTTATACGGCTAAAGTAGTACTGAAATAACAAAAAGACTGCCAGTTGCATAAAATACCGGCATCAAACAAATTGCATTACAACAACTTAAGTTCAATAAGCGGGCTGTTTTGAATTATTCCACTCGATGCAAAATATTTAAGCCGACCGGCAGAGATAGTTTGCCGGTAAAAAAAGTGGTGGTTGTTCCAGTTGCCGTTGTCGTCAATACAGCCGGGTTGTTGGCGGTGCAACGACTGAAACACCTCAAAATGGCGGGTAGTAAAGCGGTTGCGGCGGTTAAAACTCATTTTCATTCCCAGCATAAAACCTTCCTGCAACAGGGTGGTAAGGTGCTTTGGCGATACGCGTATAGACATAATATGTGCCGAAGCCCCGGTAACCGGCGTCCAATCTTTTACCTCAAACAACATGCGCACCGTTTGCGAGTTGCTGTGCTCAATAAAATCGAGTTTTTGGGGCAGCAGGTGTTGTTTGCCGTAGCGCTCTTTGCGGGCAAAATAGCTGTATTGGGTAAGGGTGGTATTGCGCACCAATTCGTAAAAATAATAAGAGTCGGTATAGCGCAGTTTAAAGTTTTTGGTAGCGTTAATTAAAAAATGGTCAATATCGGTCCATAAATCTTTGCCCAGCAGGTATGCCCCAAAAACCGATACAATAGATTCCACCGAAAACAAATCATCGGGTTTAAAGCGGGCAAAAATAAGGGCAATAAGGATACCGAAAATCAGCCCGAAACCCTTGTTCATTTTATCGTTAACCGGCGTGTAAACCGAGCGCTGATGCGTGGCAATATCGCGCACGTACTCTTCAAAGGGGTAAAACTGAAATTTTTCAGAGGTAATTTTTCGGCTGTAGGGGTATAGTACCAAATGGCACTCCACACTGTGGTAATACTGCTTTACCTCGTCTAAGTAGTTCAGTTCAAGGTCAAAAACTTCGGGCAAACGGTCATTTTGCCGCATGGTAACCAGCGGGTGCGGCAGTGCTTTGGGTGTAAACAACTGATGGGTATTTTCGGGTAAAGGTATAAAAATTTACCCAAAACCCGCTTAAAAATTGAGTTGGAACTGAAGCCGCAGCAAACGCCCCTTTTGCCGGTTTTGCATCAGTGCGCCATCTTCAAAGGTGCGGTCAGAAATGGTGTACATGGCCACCAGTTCAAAATTTTTGATCGGTTGCCATTCTGTGCCTATTTCCAGTTCGTTTACGCGGTGTTTTCGGGCATCTAATTCCTGTTTTTTACCGCCGTGGTAGTATTGGTATCGGGTAAAAGGTATGAGCGCCTGCTCGCCAAACTTCAGCCTATAAGAAGCCAGCGCATAGCCGCCATACAATGTTTTTTGTAACTATTTAGGTACTCTTAATTGATTGATAATCAACGCTTTGTAAAATTTTTTGTTGTCGAAATTATTAAAAACCAAGCACATTTTCGTTTTTCTGTTGCGAATCTTTCAACAAAAATACTGTTTTTTTAAACAGAAAGCATCGAAATGTTCATTTAAATGCAAAATTATCAAAAACGGCACCTAAATAGTTACGTTTTTTGTTCAATGGCATTGGTTTGCGGGTTATATTCGGGGCCGGTGCCGTAGTTGTATTCGGCTGCCAAACCAAAGGGTTGCGCATACCAAACCAGTGTGCCTGCCACCCGCCTGTCGAGGTACTCAAAATTTTCTTTACCGCTTACGCCCGAAGTTACCGATGTAACCACCACTTTTCCGGTGTAGGCTTGTATGCCCGGCTCAAAAATTTGCCCGTTTTTAAATTCAAACGGATAGCTAAGCCTTGCCACGGTATGTACTGTGTTGTTGGCTTCGGGGCGGTTGGCAACCTGCCCGTTAAAAACGCCTATGCCGGCAACGCCGTAATCGCCCGAACCCTTTAACCCTGTACTCACTAAGTGCGAAAAGCGCTCTCTTACGGCAGGCGGCGCCCAATAGAAGAAAATGCCCAAATCGCGCTCATTCGGAAAAGCGCTGTTCAGGGCATCGGCGCGGTCCAGCGGAAGCCGGTTCTGGCTCGATTGCAGGTTTTCAAACCCGTAAGGCACTTTGCTCTGCCCAATTCTGAACCGGTAAGCCTTTTTCTTGTCTAATGCCAGGTCAAAGTAGGCATCTCTTATTTGGGCAATGTTCAGGGTTTTGTCAATAGCGCCTGCAAAATCGGGCTGAATGTAGAAAAATACCCGTTCATGAATATTTCCCGAAAAAATAAGCCGTATGCGCCTGAAATAAAACCCGCCGTTTTCCCCCCACGAACGGTCGCATTGTTCGCATTTCAAATCGGGGTTGGTTTCCAGAAGGCGGTTGTAGCGCACTTGCACATAACCACGCAGGTTAATTAACTCATACCATTTTTTTGTTGTTTTTACCGTAGCAGGCAAAACAACTTTGCTGGTATCCTGACAAAACACCAACTGCACCGTGCCAAAGCACAGTGTCAACAAAATTAAAAGCCTCATGTTTCAGCCTTATTTACCCATTCTTGCGCAATATTGCAGTATCTTTACCTTGGCTGTTCAGGTAGTAGTTGCGTATGCAAAGTTACATTGTTTGTGGTTGTTTTTGTTTTTGGTGGCAGTTTATTTTCATTGCCTCCTTAACAGGTGCCGCTTTTTTTGTGTTCTACCAAACCAAGCATTTTAAACCTATGAAACCCGCTTTTATTTTTGTTTTTTGGCTCAGTTGCCAAACCCTGTTGCAGGCGCAGCCAACATTTTTTCAATCGGTTTTTGGTATGGAAGATATTACGGAAAAAGCCGTATCGGTGCGGCAATTTCCCGATGGCAGTATCTTTGTGGCAGGTTCTACCACATTGGGCAGTATGGGCGGGGCAGATTTTACTTTATCAAAATTAAATTCGGAAGGCAATTTGCTGTGGACTAAATACTTAGGCACTGCGTTAAACGATTTGTGTGCCAATATGATTGTAACCACCGATGGCAACCTGCTGCTGGCCGGCGACACCGAAACTCCCGACGGCGATGCAGACGGGCTGCTGATTAAAACCGATACATCGGGCAATGTACTGCTCAATTTTCACACTCCCGAATCGGAACTGACCGAATCTTTGTCGTTTGTGCAGCAAACTGCCGATGGTGGTTACATTGCTGCCGGTTTTAAAACCGATACCGTGCCCGGTAATTTGGGCAACGATTGCTATGTGGTAAAATTTGATGCGCTGGGCAACACCCAATGGCAACATATCTACGGCGGCACACATAACGACGTGGTGTATATGATACGGCAGACACCCGATGGCGGCTACATATTTACCGGCGATGCAGAAAGTTTCAGCACCGGCAACAACGTAGATATTTGGGTGGTAAAAACCGATGCCAACGGCAATCAACTGTGGGATTTGGTCATTGGCAACGAGTGGGCAAACGGGGTAAAAAGCATTATGGTTACCAACCAAAACGACTACCTCATTACCGGTGAAACGGTAATTGACTCCACCGGCCTGTTTGATTTGGTAGTAGCCCGCATAAGCCCCGAAGGACAACTGCTCTGGTACCAAACCTGGGGACTTGAAAACAGCACCGAAGCCGGTTTTTCGGCCATACAAACGCCCGACGACGGCTTTTTGGTTGTCGGTTACAGCAACCGTTTCAGGCCGGGCGACCCCATTAGCCTGCTGTTGCTTAAAACCGATGCCAACGGCAATGCATTGGGCGCCCAATACTTTGGCGGCAATTCTATTGATATTGGTTATAATGTTGAAAACTCGGTGTACGGAAATTACCTGCTTGCCGGCATGACCTACGAGGGCGGATCGGGGCAGCATTTTATTATCTACACCGCCCCACCCGAAAGTACAGGTATTGTAATGCCTGCAGCAGACACCGGTTTTGGGGCAACACTTGCGCCCAATATTACCCAAACCGGGCAAACAACACTGCCCGTACTGCAACTTAACCTGCCGCAGGCAGGCAGCATAAACCTGCAAATTACCAACATGTTGGGGCAAACTTTGTGGGCAGCAACAGAGGTAAAATTTCCGGCATCGGGTAATTACCGGTTGCCCTTACCAGCATTGGCGTATGCACCCGGCTGGTACCTTTGCCACATCAGCTACCATTCACAACATAGAACACCGCAGCAAATTGCCCTAAAGTGGGTGGTGGTAAGGTAAAACTAAGTTACCGGTAAGCGTAAATTGGCAGTGCTTTGAAAACAATGGCACAGGTATTCTTTAACTAAATGAAAGGCAACTATTTTCAACATGGATGCCAGTCATTAAAAAAGAAAGGGAAGCAAAATATTTTTAATTT
>NBMY01000135.1 GCA_002212985.1 Sphingobacteriales bacterium TSM_CSS | reverse complement strand
CGGGGTTGTACCCGTAGTGGTTGCCGTGTTCTGTACATAACCCGTGTTTACATCGGTTTGTGTAATTGTGTACGTTGCCGTAAACGTCGTGCCGTTGCTTGCGCCCGGTAACATACTGGCTATCGGACCGCCAACCACTGTTACCAGCGGGTCGGTTACCGTTACGTTCGTTAACGTTACGTTGCCCGTATTGGTTACGGTAAAGGCATAGTTAATCACATCGCCTACGCCTATACCCGCAGGAGCATTATCTGTAATGCTGCTGATGGTTTTGTACAACTGAATGGCTGGCGTTTGGTTCAACGGCTGTACTGTCGGGTCATCCGTCGGGTTGCCGTTCACAGTGCCGTTGCCCGATGCCGTTTCCACTGCATCGTTGCCTGCATCAGATATATCTGTTACCGAAGTACCGTTCGGGGCAGTGCCCGTTACCGTTGCCGTGTTTTGTACGTAACCCGTGTTCATGTCGGCTTGCGTAATGGTGTAGATACCCGTAAACGCAGTGCTGTTGCTTGCGCCGGGGGCTAAACTCGCTATCGGACCGCCCGCTTCGAATATTAGCGGGTCGCTCAGCGTAACATTCGTCAACGTTACATTGCCCGTGTTGGTTACGGTAAAGGCATAGTTGATGATATCGCCTACGCCTGTAAAACCATCGCCGTTTACATCGGTAATGCTGCTGATGGTTTTGTACAACTGAATGCCGGGGGTTTGGTTAAAGATAATCTGAGAAGAACAAGTCGCTGTATTACCACAACCATCTGTAGCCGTAAAAATTACTGTTACAGTGCCTGCATCGCAAGCTACAACAGGTAAAGAATTTATGTTAAAATTAGTAGTAATTGTTGGAGTGCCACAAGCATCGTTAGATGTTGCTGTTGATATCCATGTATTTATTTCAGTGGCATAATCCCCATCGCATACCAATAAAAGGTTTGCAGGACATGTAATGCCCGGCGCTGTCGTGTCGGTAATGTTGATTACCGCAGAACAGGTTGATGTGTTGCCGCAAGCATCTGTTGCCGTAAAAGTTACCGTCTGGCTGCCTGTGTTGCCGCACAAATCGCTGAAGCCCGTTTGCGAATAGTTATTCGTAACCGTTACACTGCCGCAGGCATCGGTGCCGCTCGCACTCGTCAGCCACGTGTTCAACACCGTATTTACCGAAGGATCCAAACTCGTACCGCAAGCTATAGTCAAGGGTGAAGCAGGACACGTAATGCCCGGCGCTGTCGTATCGGTAATGTTGATTACCGCAGAACAGGTTGATGTGTTGCCGCAAGCATCCGTTGCCGTAAACGTTACCGTCTGGCTGCCTGTGTTGCCGCACAAATCGCTGAAGCCCGTTTGCGAATAGTTATTCGTAACCGTTACACTGCCGCAGGCATCGCTGCCGCTCGCACTCGTCAGCCACGTGTTCAACACCGTATTTACCAACGGATCCAAACTCGCTCCGCATGCTATCGTTAAGGGAGCAGCAGGACACGTAATGCCCGGCGCTGTCGTATCAACTGTCGAAACTACCTGAGAACATGAACTTGTGCAACCATTACCATCGGTAATAGTTACAGACAAGGTAAATGAACTGTTGCAGGTATTACCTGCCGTTACAGTTACTGAGGCCCCATTAAGTGCACTGGTTATGGTACCGTTTCCGGATATAGACCATGCATAAGTCATGCCGGCAGGAGCGGCATACACATTGCCAATAGATGAAGGACAAACAGTTGTGCTGCCATTTATGGAGCAAACGGGCACATCATTCACTACAATTTGCACTTTTTCAGAAACGCCATCCAAACCGTCGTTGTCCAATTGATCAAGATCCAAACAATAGCGTCCAACAAGCGGTGGATTTGGTATCGGCGTGCTGCCTTGTGATAAGCCATAGCTGGAGCTATCATCATCATTGGAAACAATAGCGGCTATATCACCTCCTGAAGGGTTACCGGAATCAAGAAGGGTTAAATAGACATCAATATCATTCTCGTCATTTCCAAGCTCGTAATATGACAGAATAAATACATCGTAAGTTCCCGGAGTTAACCCGGCGGTGGTAAAATTACCATCGGCGTTGAATTGTAAAATTTCACCGGTGGCATCTGCCAAAATATAGCGCAAATCGTAACCGGGGGCCAACGTTGTGGGGTCGGTTTCATCGGCGGGAACATAAGAAACGGAGAACGCATTTACCTCGGCACCCTGGCAAATTGTAACCAAATTACCATCGGTTACTGTTCCTACATCGGTAGGAATAACTATGTTACCTGCATCGGCAACACAGCAAATCTGCGACTCAACCGTTGTAGTTGCCGAAGAACTGCAATCATTGCTGTCTGTAACCGTAACTGTATAGTTGTTAGGAGTTGTGCTGCCTGTTAAGCCTGTAATATTGATGGTTCCGGTGCCGGAAGCAGTTAATCCGGGCAACGTGTTGGATGTTGGACCGGCATATTCAACAGCATAAGTGCCTCCGGGGGTTAAACCCGAAATTAAAATGCTGCCATTATCTGTATCCGGGCAAACAGGGTTGCTGGGTGTTAATGCAAATGTAGGCTGCGGGTTAATGGTATAACACCTATAACTACACAGGAATGTATCATTATTGTAACAACCCGTCATCATACCGGGTATGGTACTGATATTGCTGCCGGTTGTAAATGTAACGGGCGAAGCTACTGCATCGTAATTGAGGGCATAAACATGATATACAGCGCCATCGGTTAAAGATGCTGTTGAAAAAGTAGCTGAACAGTCGCTTGTAACATTATCTATTTGCAAAATAACGCCCGCGGCATCGGTAAGAAAGAAAACCTGCGCATAGGGTGCAGTTATATTGCAACCGGTTGTCACCACAACAATATTTGTGTTTTTACATACATAAGACATCGGGTTTACACAAACCATTGCGCTTGCCGATGCGGTACAGCTATTGGTACCCGTAACCGTTACGGTATAAGTAGTGGTACCGATTACAGAGGCATCGGGGGTAATAGAAGCGCTGTTAGAACCTGTGCTCCACGCATACGTTCCGCCGCCGGTGGCGGTAAGGTCAGATGGTGTGGTGGTAGTGCCGCAGTAAGAGGTTACGCCGGTAATAGCTGCCGCGGGCAGGCTATTGATAACAGGCGTAGTGCTGGCAGTTGCGGTACAGCCATTGTTATCGGTTACGGTTACCGTGTATGCTATGGCATCGGTAGCTGCAGCGGCAGCCGTTACGGTTACCGTATAGGGCGAAGCCTGATTGGCAATATCGTTATAGGCATTCGGGTTCCAGATATAATCATAAGGACTGGTGCCCGAACTTACCGTAGCCGTTAAGGTTAGCGGCGTACCGATACAAGGATCGTTGCCGGTTAACGTGGCTGTCAAAACGGGTAATATATTGTAGCACCTATAGCTGCACAAAAATGAATCATTGTTGTAACAACCCGTCATCATGCCGGATATAGTGCTGATGTTTACCCCTGTATTGAAAACAAGACCGGGCGAAGCTACTGCATCGTAATTGAGGGCATAAACATGATAAACAGAACCGCTGCTTAATGAAGTGGTGGTAAAAGTAGCTGTACAATCGGTATGAACGTTATCAACCTGCAGGATAAGCCCCGAAGCATCGGTTAGGAAAAATACCTGCTCATAAGGAGCTACCACATTACATCCTAAAGCAGTTGCCACGATATCGGCGTCTTTACATACATCAGTTATGGGGTTGGCGCATACCATTGCGCTTGCCGATGCAGTACAGCTATTGGTACCCGTAACCGTTACGGTATAAGTAGTGGTACCGATTACAGAGGCATCGGGGGTAATAGAAGCGCCGGCAGAACCTGTGCTCCACGCATACGTTCCGCCGCCGGTAGCGGTAAGGTCAGACGGTGTGGTGGTAGTGCCGCAGTAAGAGGTTACGCCGGTAATAGCTGCCACGGGCAAACTATTAATGGTGGGCGTGGTAGAAGCAGTTGCAGTACAGCCGTTGTTATCGGTTACGGTTACCGTGTATGCTATGGCATCGGTAGCTGCAGCGGCAGCAGTAACGGTTACCGTATAGGGCGATACCTGATCGGCAATATCGTTATAGGCATTCGGGTTCCAGATATAATCATAAGGACTGGTGCCCGAACTTACCGTAGCCGTTAAGGTTAGCGGCGTACCAATACAAGGATCGTTACCGGTTAATACAACAGCAGGAGGAGCTGATATTGTGTAACACATATAAAGTGAAAGGAAGGTATCGGAATTATAGCATCCCGAAGTTACGCTACCAATTGCGTTTACGTTTACCCCCAACCCGTAATTTGGCGATGGCGGATTGTTGGTATCGTAGTTGAGCGCATATACATGATAAGTGTTGCCGACAGTAAGTGAAGCCGTTGAAAAAGAGGCCGCGCAATCGGTAATTACATTATCAACCTGCAGGATTACACCCGCTGCATCGGTAAGTAAGAACACCTGTGCATAAGGCGCTGTTACATTGCAACCCGTAGTAGAAGCCGTAATGGTGCCTCCCTGGCAGATATTAAATAACGGGTTTACCGAAACCGTTGTACTTGCCGATGCACTGCAGCCGGTACCCGAGTCGGTTACCGTAACGGTGTAGGTAGTTTGTCCTACGGTTGAAATGTTTGGCGTAATGGAAGCGGTATTGGCTCCCGTACTCCAGGCAAAAGTATCTCCGCCGCTTGCCGTGAGTGGTGTGGCGGGGCCGGCAGTACCGCAATACGAGGTAACTCCCGATATAGCAGCGGCAGGCAAAGCATTAACCGCAACCGGTTTTGTTGCCCGAACATAACAGTTTTTGCTATCGGTTACCAGTACGGTATAGGTACCGGCATCGCCTGCCACGGCGCTGGTAATGCCGGTGGCAGATGTGTTGGTACTGGTAAGCGTGCCGCCTGTTAATGGCTCAGACCAGAAGTAGGTATAGGTAGGCGTACCGCCCGAAGCGCCCGCATTAAGCGTAATAGCCTGCCCGACACAAACAGCCGAACTGCCGGTGGGCGTAGCCGAAGGCACCGGATTAACCGTTACGGCTACCGGAGTGGCAGTACTCTTACAACCGGTATCGGGATTGGTACTTTGTACATACAAAGTAGTACTGCTTGCACCTGTATAAGCAATGGATGCACCCGAAGCTATTTGGGTGGTTAGCCCCGCATCGCTATACCATCTGAGGTTATTTTCACCCGAAGCAGTAAGTATAGAAGCCTGCCCGTTGCAAATTTCCTGGGCCGATGCTACCGGTGCCGCCGGATTGGGAGCTACCGTAACCACAAAAGTACCACTTAAGGTGGCAGTACATGCCGTACAGCCGGCCCCGCTAAACGTTACACCAACTAAAGTAACCGTACCGCCCGTACCCGTCATTCCCGGCGTAGCGAGGCTTAAACCGGTAACGGTAACCTGCCCGCCCGAAATGGCCGCAGGGCCAAAACTTTGCGTAGCGCCGCCATTGACCGAATACTGTATTGTAGCATTTGTACAAGCCCCCGGATTATTGGCAATGGTAACCGGCATGTTTGCAGATGCGCCAGCGCATATTGCTGTTTCACCGCTTATGGTGGCGGTGGGGCAGGGGTTTATGGTATAAGTAAGTGTTGTGAGTGTGGGTTGCGAACTTCCTACACAACCGAGTGGTTCGGGGGCAACCCTTGGTTTTATAATAATACTGCTACTACAAGCTGCAACAGGAATTGTGTATGATGCACAAGAAACGGTTGAAATGCTGGGAACACCAGTTGCACTAACAGGAACGCCTGCACCAGGATCAGTAGACCAAGTAAGTGTATTGATTGCAGTACCTGTATTATCTCTCAGTGTTGCATTTGCATTAGCACCGCTGTTTGTTAAAAAAGTGGCTCCTGTTGGGACCCCTGATGATAATGGGCAAAGACCAAATGTCACACTGCCACTTGCAGGAATTACTGTTCCATTAGGAATAGTAAAAGTTCCTCCTCCCCCACCCGTAGTTGTTATTGTATATCCGTTAAGGGTAATGGGAGATGCTGTTGAATTAGAAATTGTAGCAGTTTCGTTATTCGGGCCTCCTAACGCGCAATCTGTACCTGTTGGATTAGGTACCGTTTGAGATAAATAAACAGATGCGGTCGTAACTGAGATACTAGAAGTAGCTATTACTGTGCCCGTTGAATAAGGGTTATCAGCAGCGTTAGCAACTTGTACCCACTCTATAGTTGTGCCTGCAACAAAACCACTGCCATTCAATCCTAGGGTTATACTACTGCCTACACACAAAGCAGAAGCAGTAGCGGTGGTGCAACCGGTATAACCTGCAAATGTAGGGCAAGGCGGTGCAAATACACAAATCGGTCCACCGGTTACCACCGGTAACACTGCACAGTTGGGAGTTTGTGTGCCGGTAGCGGTTAAGGTATAGTCGGTTGCAGTACCTTGCGTTACACTAAACACAAAGGGTGACGAAGTAACCGTAAAGTTTCTGTCTAAAGCGTCGTTAACGGCGTTATTTAAAAACAGGTTGTAAGAGCCAAAGCCCGATGCGGGAGTAGTGGTAACGGTTACCACCCCATTGGTACAGGTATAAGAGATAGCTGTTATGGCTTGAACCACATTTACAGTAATCGTTTTCTGTATATAACACTCGCCTGCGCTACCTGAACCGCCGATATTGGCTCCTGCGCCGGCACAACCCGATGCGTTGGGATTTACCACGCCAGATTGGGTGTTTTCCTTAATTTTAAGGGTAATGGTGGTGTTAGCAGTAATGGGTGCAGTAATATAGGAAAGATTGGTTACACCCGAAGCGGTAATTGCCGCTTCTGTCCACGCCTGGTTGGTAAGGCTCAACCCGCCGGTGGCATTAATAAGCGAGCCACCTCCCAAAACAACGGCGTTACCGGCATCACCATCGGCATCGTTGAACACTTGGTTGAAGGCGTTGATATCGGCGCTGAAAGATAAGGTGGTTCCCGAACATACATTAAGGGTAATATTGTCGGAAGAGGTGAAACTGGTTGCCGAACCGCCACTGGGAGTATAGGTAATTCCATAATCAGTAATGGTATTAGACTGACCCGGGGATTGCCACATGTCCAACATCCACGCAGCCTGATTACTACCCGTACCGTTGGCTATACGACCATAGGAAGTAGTGCAGCCTGTATTATCAGCACCCACATATTCCCATGTTGCATCAGAAGAAGCAGGTGCAGGAAGAGCGGGAATGGTATAATCATTGGAAGCAGGTAGGGTACACCCTGTTGTGCCGCCGCCAATAATATCGCCACCCGTACCGGTTGTAAGCGGACCTTGCGAGTAGTTGCCTTCGGGAATGGGTGATGCTGCAGGAGCTTCACTTTCACCATTGCCCCAATAAACGGCATCTACAATAGCAGCGTTCTCGTTAAAAAGAACAACCCTATCTGAATTGCCTCCGTTGTCCCAGGTAACAGAGAAACAACCGGATTGGTTGGTACAGCCGCAGGTTGCCACATCAACAGAGGTTGTTCCGTCGGGGTCGGGCGATGCTAAAGAACCCACGTTGTCAATCAGGGCACTTATAGCAGGGTCCCAATTACACGTGGGGCAATTAAAGAAATAGCTGTTATATACCAGCAGGTAGCCGCCGGCGGGTATATAAGTTCCGCTTGGAAAAAGTACAATTTCTTCCCCATCTGTGAGGATATAACAACTAAGGTCAACGGCGCTGCCTCCGGCGTTGTATAACTCCGTCCATTCTGCACCCTGCCCGTCGTAGTTGCCGGGGTCGGCGGTAATTTCGTTAATAACCACCTGGCTTAATGACCATTGAAGTGGCAGCAGCGTTAGCGCAAGAAAGAAAACAAAAAAGGAAAGCTTATTCATGATTGATATTTTCATCGAGAGTGATTTTAAGAAAAGAGGGAAAGAATAGGCACTTAATTTTGAGTGAAAATTAAGACATTCTTTAGTTGCAAATGTCACTTATTTGTAAAATAATTTATTCTATTATTTTCTATAAATCGTTTAAGAGGTCGAATTAACCGGAAATTAAGCAGAAAAGTATAATGCTGATATATGATACTGTTTCACTGCATGATTGTGCTGCCAACAAAGCAGCAATATGCGTGTTCATTTAAATCAGGCAAATTGCAATGAGCAGAAACAAGCACAAATTTACGCTGTAAGCCACCCGCAGGTTACCTATATTTAAAATACAGTTTCTCCTTTTTTCCTTTTTTTTAAGAAGCAAAACGTCCAAAAAGTTATCATAAACAACTGATTATCAATCACTTAAAACGAAACAATTTGTTGGTAAAACGCTTTTCAACAGATAACCTGTAAAGAAATGACGCTGCAAAACTTACATGGCTTTATTACCTACTTCTTGTTTGGTACGCTTGTTGATTAACTTTTTGAATTACCTCTGCTTTTCCGATTAATTTTAACTGTTAAATAATTGGTTTCAAAAGTCAGCCATCAGATATTAAATTACAAGGGCATTGCTTAAAGGCGGGCAGCCTTTTACGGCAATGCCCTTGTAACAATATTGCTATTTGCTCCGGATACAAACTGTTTTTTTTACAAAGTTCATAATTGCAACCATTACTTTGAACACAAACTGGTATGGATTTATGAATCAAAACAAACTAAGTGTGCAAACAAACTGGTAATTTTTATCGGTAACCGGTTTTACAATTTTGGTTTATCAAACCATAACTTCTATCAGCAAAAAGCAATTTCAATATCATGTTTCTACCACGAACCCGGATTGGCGTTACAGCAATCGGTAACCGATATAGATTTGGTTACCTGTTGCATACAACCCGGGAAAGCAGGTGTTGTGCCTCCGTCGGGAGATAAACTGCCATTTACCCCGCCTGTATAGTTGAGCAGTATGGGATACGGTCCGCCTACACCGGCTGCAGCCGGGCTAAACGTAGTTCCGCTAACTCCGGTGCCGCTGAAAACGCCGCTGCCATTGGGTCCGTAGCTGTTGGTTGCCGTTAAGGTAATAGGCGTAGCATTGTTGCAAACACTTGCAGCCAGCCCGAAGTCGGGGTTGGGGTATGCGCATTTGTTTGTCAGCGACAGGGTGTTTTGCACGCCCGGAGTACCGCTATCGATATCTACCGGGGTAATGCCATCGGGCAAATAGAAACCGGCAACCACCGTATAACCTATATCATCTACGTGAACTCCCGTTAAGGAATACCCGTCGGTGCCGTTATAGGGCATGTTTACCGGAACACTAAACGGTACAATTACCTGTGCCGTACTGGTAGTTTGATACAAACCGGTAATAGTTTGTGCTCTTACCACAAAACCTGCGGGGCCAAGCGCCGTTACCACTTCGGTAAACTGACCATTGGTGAGTGTGGTGGCGTTGTTACGGCAAGTACAGGGGTCGGTAATACTGAAGGTAAAACCACAACTTACCGTTACCGAAGCCGAAGCCGAAGCAGTACAACCGTTGGTACCTGTTACCGTTACCGTATAAGTGCCGCTCATTGACGGGTCGGCTAAATTGCGGGTGGGATTTTGCACCGATGCGGTATATCCGCCCGGGCCCGACCAACTGTATGAAGCAGCCCCTGCAGGGCCCGAAGTGAGGTTTAACGTTCCGCCACAGGCAACCGGGCTGTTGCTGCCGGCTGTAGCCGAGGGTGCAGTACAGGTGCCGGGTGTGCTGGTGGTTGAACTGGCAGCGCTTACTGCCGTGCCATCTAAATTACAGTTACAACGGGTTTGTACGGTTGCTGCCGTGGTTTGGTTATAGGTGGGTACCGTAGAACTCCAGGTAGAGCCGCCATTGGTAGAATATTGAAGCGTAGAGCCGGCAGGGCAGTTATTGGTAAGCGGTGCGCTGAACGAACCGCCACTTGGTGCGCAACCGGTTGTACAGGCGCTGTTGGTAACTACAACGGCAGTTGCCTGTGTGGGTGCAATTGTGCCGGGGCAGGTAACCACGCAATTTACCGTTACATTGGCAGTATTGGAGCAACCGTTGCTGTCGGAAACGGTTACAGTATAAGAGCCATTGGCTAAATTGGGTCCGAAAGAACCGCCGCTGATGGCATATGTATAACCTGAACCGCTACCACCGGTAGCCGATTGCGAAATGCTGCCGGTGCCGGGGCCACCCGAACAGGAAGCCGAACCGGTAAAGGTAGGGTTAGTACAAGCAGTACCGGGTACGGTTGTGCCTACGCCGGTAGTAGCGCTACGGCAACCGTTGGCTGCCAACACACTGGCTATAATGGTTTGGGCGGGTCCGGTTTGGTTATAGGTTGGTAAAGACGCGCTCCACGTAGTACCGCCATCGGTAGAATATTGAAGTGTGCCGCCGCTGCCCGTTACCGTACCAATGGCAATAGAACCGCCACTAACCGTACAACCGGTACCACAAGCACTGTTGGTAATGGTAAGCGTGCCGGTAGGAGCAGATGGGGTGGTACAGGTTCCGGGTACGGTTGTACCAACGGCAGTAGTAGCACTGCGGCAACCATCGGCTGCCAACACACTGGCTATAATGGTTTGGGCAGGTCCGGTTTGATTATAGGTTGGTAAAGACGCGCTCCAGGTAGTACCGCCATCGGTAGAATATTGAAGCGTGCCGCCGCTGCCCGTTACCGTACCAATGGCAATAGAACCGCCGCTTACCGTACAACTGCTGCAAGTGCTGTTGGTGATGGCAAGTGTGCCTGTGGGGGCAGAAGGTGCGCCGGTACAAGTACCAGGTGTTGTAGTACCTACGCCGGTGGTAGCACTGCGGCAACCGTTGGCTGCCAAAACACTGGCTATAATGGTTTGGGCAGGACCCGTTTGGTTATAGGTTGGTAAAGACGCGCTCCAGGTAGTACCGCCATCGGTAGAATATTGAAGCGTGCCGCCGCTGCCCGTTACCGTACCAATGGCGATTGAACCACCGCTTACCACACAACTTGTACAAGTACTGTTGGTAATGGCGAGCGTGCCGGTAGGAGCCGAGGGAGTAGTACAGGTTCCGGGTACGGTAGTGCCTACGCCTGTGGTAGCGCTTCGGCAACCGTTGGCACCCAATACACTGGCTATAATGGTTTGTGCGGGTCCGGTTTGGTTATAGGTTGGTAAAGACGCGCTCCAGGTAGTACCGCCATCAGTAGAATATTGAAGCGTGCCGCCACTGCCCGTTACCGTACCAATGGCAATAGAACCGCCGCTAACCGTACAACTGCTACAAGTGCTGTTGGTAATGGCAAGGGTGCCTGTTGGGGCTGAAGGCGCTGTTTCGTTCACCGTAACCACTACCGCATCGGTTGCTGTACAGCCTGTGGCGGTTTCCGTTACCGTAACCGTATAAGTGGTGGTAGAAACCGGATCTGCCGTAGGTTGTGCCACGTTGGTGTCGCTCAAACCCGATGCAGGCGACCATGCATAGGTGAAGCCTGCAACAGCTGCCGTACCTATTACCGCAGTAGGTGTGGTACAGGTAGTGGTTACATCGGAGCCGGCGTTGGCGGTGGGAGCTGAATTTATGGTGTATGTAACCATTTCGCGGCAAGTGCTACCCGTACAACCAGTATAGAAAGTATAAGTACCGGCGGTATTGGTATTAGTTAAACTACTGTATGGAGCACCGGCAGCAAGTACTTCTGTATCATTGATGGGGTTAAAGGTTGTGCCTGTTTGTACAGGCGTACCACCTGTTGCTACAGTGTACCATTCAACAGTAACGGGGTAGCTATAATTAATAGTTACCGTAACCGGCTGGTTAGTAACCGTGACATTATAAGGTGATGTGATATCTATCCATTGAACGGTATAAGTACCATTAGGGCTTGTGCCGTTAAATGTGCTGGAAGAAGCGGCAGGAGCAGTTACCGTACCTGCATTATTATTAGTAGCGTCAGGCTGAACAGACATAGTAGTTCCTTTTATAATTTGGAAGCGCAATTCAGAACGCCAGTCAGTAGTGCTTGCTGTACTACTAGTGTAAGATATACTAGTAATTGTGGCAGACACTGGTAGCCCACTTATAGTGAAATTGGAGCTAACAGCAGCGGATGAGGTAGATGTCCCATTAATTGTTACGCTTCCTGTGGTACTACCAGTCGCAGGACTACTACAACTCGCCGCCGAGCTAAACGAACTTGCCGCAGCACCTGCGCAAATAGTTATATCGTTCACATCATTTGCAGGAGGTGTGACATTTATAGTAGTTGTGCCTGTTACGGTACAGCCATTTACATCTTTACCCGTTACAACATAAGTGTAAACACAATTACCTGGGCCAGCACAAGCAGGGGCGGTAAAAGTGGCGTTTTTATCGCTATTGCTCAAAGCTAATTGTGCAACGTTGGTGTGTGGTCCAGAAACGCCGCCAGTAGCCGAACCCGAACCTACCCAAGAAATATTGGTAAGTGTGCTTGTTGGAGTAACAGCGGTGGTAGTTTTATCGGTAACACTAAACAAGAAATTATTGATAGAATACTGCAATACAGCTGGGTTTTGGTCATTTATTTCCAAATAAAAGCCTTGAGGGTTACAACCTGCAAAAGCGGTGTTCATGGCAGCTAAGGTAGCTGTGGAGCTGTAAGAACTAACAGATGTATTGGGTGTAAACAAACCCGTTGCTGCGCTAAAAGTGAGGGTTGTAGAACCGGTACTGGTAGTGGCATCGGTACCTCCGGGGAAAGCGGTATTGTTTACCCCATCCCAAATTACCACAGAGCCTGCGCAACTGGAGTTTTTAAGCACAATATACATATCGTTCCACTTGGCATTGATGGTAAAGTCTAAGCCATTAATTTGAGCCTGTGCATTACCTGTACCAATACTGGTAGCATTCATGGTGCTGAATGGCAAGAGATGTATGTATTTTTTATAGTCAGCAACATAATTGAGGGGAGCAGTGCCGCCTACACCATCACCATATTTACGTCCGCCCAAAGTAGCAGCCCTTACCGTAGGCACACTACGGGCAGCATCAACGGCTAAGGTATTAAAAGTAACCGTTTGTCCTGCACACACTGTAGATGTAGCAGGAGTAAGGGTAATGTCTGATTTGCTATATGTAGCACAAGGATTACAAGTAGCATTATAATCGTAAGTACCCGATATGATTTGTGTACACAAACCGTCGGTAGCGGTAGCCGTCCAGGTAGTACCATCGGGGATATTGTTTAGGGTAAAAACGCTACCTACATTGGTAACACTGATACTTCCGGGAACCACCGTTACGCTATGTCCCGAAGTTCTTCCTCCGGAAAGTGTAAGGACAACATCGGCGGTTTGGGCAGGTGCAGCATCACAACTGTAAGTGTAACTGCCGCTTGTGGCACTATTTACGGCAAAGTTGGTAGCGTAGCGGTCAATGGTAATGTCAAAGTCGCAACTTGAACCAGATGCTCCATCTATACCGATGTAATAGTAATGTCCTGCTACGGTTGTAAACGCAGGGGAACTGGCAGGTCCAGGATTAGTTACTGTTCCACCTGTAACCCTAGTAGTTCCATTAATAGCTGCTGAAGGGCATACATCTGTCAATCCTGCATCATAGATACCAAATTGTAAGCCCCTACTTGCTGCTGTAATTAAGGTATTAGCAAAATCAGGGCAAATAATATTGCTCAAAGTAACTACAGTAGAGCCTGCATCTGCACTACTAACAAAAAATTTGTACCATACTGTATTTTCAATAGTAACAGCAGAAAAAAATGCTGGGGTAGGATCAGAGCAACTTGGTGTTGCATTGATATTTGTACCTGACACAGTAGGGCACTCAACACCTACAGATATCGCATTAGTGCAATCGTCATTAGCTACCAAGTCTACGCCCGTGTCACCAGTACTACTCCATGTCCCCTCAAAACCGACAGCTACAGTTGAACCATCAGATAAAAATTCAAAAGTTAAACATCCAGCAGCGTTTGTGCTGATTATGGAACTGGGAATGCTTGTACCTGTGAATGGACTGCCTGGTACTTGGGGATAATTAAAATTGGGTCCATCATACACATAAACAAAGTCAAAAGTATTTTCGGTATTAAAACTAGAAAAAGTAAAGGTTGTTGTACCTCCATCTCCTCCATTTGGACAAATAATAGTAGCACTTGCTGTACCAAGCCTATCATCATAATTATTAGGATAACTTCCTGTCCCACCAGGATCACGTAGTGTCCCTGCTAATGCAGTAATTACTAATGTATTAGTTGGTAATGCTGAAGTAGAGCCGCTATAAATGTTATTATTACAGAAAGCCGTACCGCCTCCTGTAGTACCGCCACCCACATTATAGGCAGGTGTAGCACAAGTTAAGCCAATAGAGAAGGCAGCACTTGCGCCACCCGCATTGGTAGAAGCCAATACATAATAAGTAGTACCCGCTTCGGCAGTAAAGGTGTGGGTAGTACCCAATACCCCGCTCAAACAAGTTAGCGACGAGCAGTCACTACCAGTCCAAACGGTAATTTCGGAGCCGGTAAGTGCTGTTGTGGTAATAGTAGCAATTCTACCATCACCTACAAATTTGTACCACATACCACGAGAGGTAGCCCCTACTGTGGTACCACAAACTAAGCCGTCTTCGGTGCTGGTAGCAGCCGTGTTGTTTTGTCCTGTCAAGGTGCCGCCGCAAGTAAGGGTTAAAGCTCCACTACACGCATCATTAACAGGTGCCGCTGTACAATTAATGTCTAAGGCAAAATTGCCTGTAGCTCCGCTTGCGCCGTTTACTAAGATATAGTAGGTTGTGCTAGCGGCGGCGGCAAAGGATGTCAATGAGGTTGTGCCCGTGCCTGCATCGTCGTCGGCAGCTACGCAAGTAAAGGGTCCTGCACAACTCGCAGCAGTATAAACATGAATTTTGGTATCGTAGTTGGTAGTAGCATTGTCGGTGTCTAAGGTAACGTTTTGTGGAGTTACACCGGGGTTGTAAGTGTACCATACGCCGGGCGCATCAACAGTTTCGCCCGAGCAACTGCCGGTGGGGTCGTTGGTGGTGGTGGCGTTAAGGGTAGTTCCGCTGGTACTGGTACCGCAGGTAATGGCTACCGCTCCGGAGCATTGGTCATTGGCCGGGGGTGCGGGCACGCTGAAGACGTTAATACAGGATGAGTTGTACTGCAAACAATCGGGACCTGCAAGGCGTATGGTTTGACAGAAAACATACGTATTGCCGGGTGTTACGGCATAGATAGGGAAGCCGCCGGCGGTAACGTTACCGGTTGGGGTAAGCGGGGTACCGCAACTGCCGACATTGTAAACACTTCGGTTAATAATGGTGCCTGAGCAGGTACCACCCGAAACTAATTTATATTGCCCGCCGGAGGTAAAGGCAACTAAGGTAACACCTACTCCAATGGTATAATCGGCACAGAAGGTCATGTCGGTTGAGCCATCGGGTTCTACGGGAATAACCGGGCTGAACAGGGTGCAGTCTGCGCCGGTAGTTACGCTGCCGTTTTCAGAAACTGCGGCGGCCTCGGTAGCATGGAAAGCATTGTTACAAACAGGGGTAGTACAAACACAAGGCGATACAGAACCGCTAACGCCGGCACAGCTCAATACGGCAGTGTTTCCGGTATTGGCAGCAAAACTAAACGGATAACCGTCTCCCGAATAGTTGTTTATCATCAAATAGTATACCTGTCCTGTTGTAACAGGCAAAGCAGAAGAGAAACTAGGTCCACTGGCAGGTTCACTTGCATTAGTAGCTGTGGTGCTTAGGCCTGTGTTGCCTGTAGTAGAAGAAAAGTTACAACGCACCGGCGCGCCCAATTCGTTGTTACCATCACAGTTTGTAGCTGGATTGGCAGGTGAACCATAGGGAGATAAGTATAAGGCAAAGTCATAGTCTGTACTGTTATTAACAGGGTCAATAACAAAGGTAAGCGTACCACCGGTAGATACCGTAAAGTAATACCACGAAGATTGACTTTCGGTGGCACACCCCAAATTCAATCCGGGGTCAGCTGTACCTGCACCGCTATTGCCCGAAGGGAAATTTTGTGTAGTTGTCATACAAATAGGCATGGCGTCAATACAGTCGTTGTTTTGCGCCATCAGTGTGCCGGCAGTTGCCAGAATGCACAGCAAAAGAGTGGATAATGTATTTTTCATTTATTAAAGATTAACAAGATTAAAGAATGAGGAAATTACTCGGCAAAGCCGTTTTCGGAGGGGTGGTTTTTCAAATTGTCAATTTTATTGCGCAATTTGTTTTTCATTCCCTCATCAATAGTTTGCAACAGCTGGTTTTCAAGGTTTTGGATTTCTTTAAGCCTTTGTTCCTTTTCGTATATATTCAGCGCTTCTACTTCGGCTTTGTGGGTTTCCATTATTATTTGCTCCTGGCTTTTTTGGTTGCGCCAGTTGGGGTTTACCACTTTTTTGCTTTCCAGCTCCCGCTCTTTCATAGCGGCTGCTTCCTGTTCTTGTTTCAATTTGGTTTCTGCTGCTGCCTTTTGTTGAAGCTGCAATTCTTCTTCAGGGCTCATTTGGGTTTCCTGCTCAAAAACCGGACGCGCAACCTCCCGAACTTCTTCCGTTCTGGGAGAAGGCGGGGGTACAGGTTGTTTTGCCTGTTGCGCCATAAGTGAGTTGCCAACAGCCAACAACCCTGCCATTAGGCAAGATAAGCAGAGAGTTTTAGTGAACATTTTCATTTTAATTCAATTTTGATTTATGATTAAATTTATTATTCGAAATGGTATGCGTTGCGCTGACATGCAAAGCCTTGAAATTATTGTAAATGCCTTGTAAGTCAAAGATTGCGTTTTACACGAAACTTATCTGCCATACATTGTTACTTAAAGAGTACGATTCAGATGGTGAAAAGTAACGCAAAACACAATTTATTTTTACTTATGAACAGAAGTTATTTACAAAGGTAGGCATCGAAACTAAATTTAAGTAAATTGTTTTGTAATTTTTTTGTAAAAAAAGTACAATTTCATTTTATGATAATACAACAGTTTATAAAAAATCTAATTTTACCTTTTCATTAAATATGCAAGGTTTCAGAAGGGACGCATGGTTTGGAGAGCAGCAAAGCACAGAAACAGGCATAGAAGTTGTATAAATCCTTACAAGTAAGAGTGGCAAAATATAACCTTGCCGGAAGACACAAATGCAAATAAACGGCTTTATGATTGACTATAAAGTGTTATGCAAGCAAACGATCAATCCGCTGTCATTAAAATATGCAAGTTTAAGTACACTGGAACGGTTGCCTGTCTATGGCATGAATGAAAAAGCGGCTATGAATCAGAGGAGTTTTTTTACCTTATCCCAGGCGGCAGTAAGTTGTTTCAGCAACCCTAATTGGCGCATCATGGTGCGGGCTTCCTGTGCAGGAGAGCCGAAATAGGTTTTACCCCCTTCGAGCGAATAAGGCACACCCGATTGCGCCAAAACCACCGCACCTTTACCAATGGTAAGCGTTTTAGACACACCAACCTGTCCCCATAAAATAACGTTATCTTCAATAATAGTTTTACCCCCTACCCCAACCTGAGCGGCAAACAGGCAATTTTTACCAATAACGGCACCATGTCCAATGTGTATATGGTTGTCAAATTTAGTACCCTCTCCTATAACGGTATCGCCGGTAACGCCACAGTCAATGGTGCAGCAGGCGCCAATTTCAACATGGTCTTCAATAATTACCCGGCCACAGGAGAGCAATTTATCGTAACCTTCGGGGCGGCGTTTAAAGTAAAAGCCATCGGAACCGATGACCGAATTGGCATGTATGGTAACATTATTACCTATAATAGTGTTGGGGTAAATGACTACATTGGGGTAAATAACGCAATTATTCCCTATAGTTACCTCGTCGGCAATTACCACGCCGGGCATAATAAAGGTATTTTCGCCAATTCGGGCCTTGGTAGCATGGGCATGAAAATGTTTAAAGGGGGAAAAATGCCGGGTAAGGCGATTAAAATCCCGGAATGGATCGTCTGAAACCAACAATGTTTTTTGAAGCGGATTCTCAACATCGGCTTGGTTAATCAATACTACCGATGCTTCAGATAGCAACACCCGTTTGTAATACTTAGGGTGGTCAACAAAACTGAGGTCGCCTTCTTTTACCTTATGTATTTCATTTATGCCGGTAATACAATCTGCTTGCCCGGCAATTAACCGTGCATTGATAATACTGCAAATATCTGTTACCGAAACCGGACTTTTAAGATTCATACCATTGAATTATGGGCCGCAAAAATACAACTAATATGGTAAACCCTTGCTTAAATACTGGTAAACAAATGCCCCCGTATGCAAATTTATGCATCGGGGGCATACTACAAACTAAACAAGTGAATACAACAAGAATAAATAGTTTTTACAAGCCGGCAACATTGTTATCGGCATCTTTCATTCTTGACCCATCTTTGGCAATAAGGTAGGCACTGGGAAAAATGCGTTTCATGCGAGTATCGATATCGCGCACGGTTACCATACCGTCATCGTTTTCATCTAAACCCGAATTTTGCCGATAAGATTCAGAGGGTTCGGCATACAGAGTATAGCAAAAATCGCCTTCAAGAGCACGAGGGTATAAAATTGCTAAGTATAAATCGGTAAGGCTGTTGTAATCATGAAACTTATTTCTCACTCTGTTCAAATACTTGTAAACGTAATCTAATTGTTCAACATGCGACATTTTTTTGAGTTCTTCGGCAGTAGTGCCAAAATCTTTAGCAGTTTGGGGCATCCATTGAATTAATCCCACTGCTCCGCTGCCACGGTGGTTGGAAATGGAAGCGTTAAATTTTGATTCGGAATACATCACAGACATCAGCCATTCGGGGGGAATGTTCAGTTTTCGGGCCACCGCCCTCACTTCTTTTTCAAAACTATAGGTATCCTTTACAAAAGGCTCGGCCAAATCGAGCATATAAAGGCTTCCCGAAGGTAACCCGTGGTCGGTAAAATCAAATTCGTTTGAAGTATTCTTGCCGTTCAGGGCATAATTTGCAAAGTTCGATGCTAATACAACCGCTATTATTAAAATAATAGTGTTGAGATGAATGGTGTTGGTGGCGTACCCGGTTTGTTGGTTAGATTGATTTACAGACATGGCTCAATATTTTGGTGGTTAAACAGTTTTGCTATTATTTTTAAAAAAAACTCAATTTTTTTAGCCGACAGTTAAATTACCCAAACATTTTTAGTATATTTACGGCCGGTTAGCAGTTTTTTGATTTGTTTCTGCAAAATTGCTAACTATTTTAGTCTTTAGCAAATTTTTTTGCACTTTTTTGCAAATTTTTTTTGCATTTTTTTATTTAACTTGTAATTCCAGTCTGCCGGGAGGTTATATGACTGTATTTTGTGTAACAACCTAAACTCATCATGATGGCCAAAAACCACAACGAAAATGCCCGGCGAACCGGGAAAGTCAAAAAGCAGCTTGAAAAGGTAAACGAAAACCTGGTATTTATTCGCAAACAAAAAAAACTGACACAGGAACAATTTGCCGATATGATTGGCATAAAAAGGTCGGCTTTGGGTTCTTACGAAGAAGGACGCGCCACACCGGGTAACGAAACCCTTATTAAGGTATCTTCGCTTTTTGGCATTTCACTCGACCGGCTCGTGAAAGAAAACCTTGCCCTTACCGCCGATGCAAGTGTTTTTGGGTCAGATACAGCATTTCCTGCTGCAAAAAATACACAGTCCAAAGAACCCCTGCCCTTCAAAACCAAAGTATTGGCGCTTACCGTTGATAAGGAAGGGAATGAAAATATTGAGCTGGTACCCGAAAAAGCCAGCGCAGGTTATTTGCAGGGTTATACCGACCCCAAATACCTTGAATCGCTGCCTAAATTCAGGTTGCCTTTTCTGCCGGCAGGCACTTATCGTGCTTTCGAAATTAAAGGCGATTCCATGCTTCCGCTAACTCCCGGAACCATTGTTATTGCCGAATATGTGGAAGAAGTGGAAGAGATTAAAAACGGGCATACCTATATTATTCTTACCGAAAACGAAGGCATTGTGTATAAAAGGGTGTTCTTTAATTCGGGCAACAGTACCACCATAATGCTGCGTTCCGACAACACACTGTATCCGCCCTATCTTATCAATAAAGCAGATGTAAAGGAATTGTGGCGCGCTAAAGCTTTTATAAGCAAAGAAATGCCCAATACCGAAACCACCCTCGATAAACTTATGTCAACCGTAGTTGATTTGCAAAACGAATTACTTACCCTTAAGCAAAAAATGGGCGAGGCCTAACCCGACAAACACCTCCGCTTAACCTTTAAAGCAGAGGTGTTGTTTCTAAACTTCGGGTTTAACAACCCTAAGCAGTCCTGTGTTAGCAACAACTGAAATACGTTACTACTTTTTTTTGCTTTTTCGACCATGCTATACTGCGGCCGGTTTGTGTGCCCAGCAAATAGTAAAAGCCCACTGCCGTTTTGTCTTTTTTAATTTCGTCCCAAATGGCCTTATCTGAATATTCGGGCACAAAATCGGCATCATCCGCTATTGCCGGTACCGAAAAATTTGCTTCGCTAAAAAAAGTTTGCATATTTTGGGCAATATTGTTTCCTTCATCTGTTATGCCGGGTGTGGCAACATCGGCCAGTTTATCTGCATTGAGCAGCACGGAGGCTTTAAAATCTTCGGCATAAAGCGTTTGCCCGTTGGAGGCGGTTATGGTAAAATGGATAACGGCATTTCCCGGATAACTCCCTTCAGAACGCAATATAAACAAATCCTCCCGGTTTGGGTCAGAAAAAACATGACTAACGGCAACCTGAGCAGGTAATTTATAGCTTTCAGACTCGCTCTTTGTTGCCGGGCTCACCACTTGAGTTGGCTTTCCACTCAAATTTGAATCAGACTTGCCACCATCCTTGTCGCAGGATTGCAGGGTTACCAGAAAAACAAATAAAATAACCATGCGCATCTTATCGGATAACATATCGGTTCTGTTTTTTGTGATTGAGGGTTGCAAATGTAATACTCTTATTCGTTTTTTTTCAATAAAAAAAGAAGCTTTTCTGTTTTCTCTTTCGCATAAGACATATGAAACATGTTTATGAAACTTTTTGCGGTTAGTTTAACTGCCGATACTAACTTTTTTCGGTGTTGTTTTGTATTTTATGTGTGTACTGATTAACAATTTGGTTATCTTCCTGTTTTTCGTTTGCAATCTTGCAAGGCTGTTACAATACAGCAACAGTTTCGCTTGTTATTATATTGCTTCTATCAAATCTTGAGCCATGTATAAAACATTACCGTATTTTCCCTTGCTTTGTGTGTTTTTTTTGTTCCTTACTCCTTCATGCCGCCTGTTGTTTGAACCTCGCATAGATGCCGCCACCGCCTTTGAAAACAAACAATATATTACTGCCAGTCAACTTTTAATTGACAATTATAATGCCGAAAAAAATGTGCTCAAACAATCGGAACTGGCTTATAAAATAGGGGAATGTTTCCGCATGGCCAACAGAACCAAAGATGCGGAAACGTGGTATAAAAAAGCATTGGATTATAGTCAGGATCAATCGCTTTTGTTCAAATACGCACTCATGCTGAAAAGCAACGGGCGCTACAATGAAGCCATGCAAATTTTTAAGGAATATACCCTCAACAACCCTTCCGACCGCGCCCGCGGTTCGCGCGAGTTGCAAGCCTGCCGGCAGGCTTTGGAGTGGCAAAAAGTCCCTACCGGCCATAAAATTTTTCCGGTAAACAGTCTTAACTCTCCTGCCTCCGATTTTGCACCGGTCATTTACCAGGACAAACTACTGGTTTTTACCTCGGCCCGAAGCAGCGCTACCGGCGATAAACTCTACGGCTGGACAGGAGAAAAACATTCCGATTTGTTTGTTGCAGAAAGAAAATCTGGTTTTGAATTTAATACGCCCCGCCTTTTTGGCGACTCCATCAACACGGCTTATAACGAGGGCACCGCTGCCTTTAGCCCCGATTACAAGGAAGTATTTTTTACCGCTTGTGGCAGCCCCAACAAATCTGATGACTATTGCAAAATTTACGCCAGCCATAAAAACGAACAGGGTAAATGGACACTGCCCGAAATGATACCCCTGTTTGATGTAGATACCATTAACGTGGGGCAACCTTTTTTAACCCCCGACGGCATGGAACTCTACTTTTCTGCCGACAACCCCAACGGCTTTGGCGATAAAGACCTTTACCGGGTTACAAAAGGTAAAGACGGCTTTTGGAGCGACCCCGAAAACCTTGGACCCGAAATTAATACCGAATACTACGAAGGTTTTCCCTATATAGGCCCCGATGGCAAACTCTACTTTGCCTCTTCCGGGCATTCGGGCATGGGAGGGTTGGATATTTTTTCGGCCACGAGGCAGGGTAAAAAATGGGGGAGCCCAAAAAATCTCCGTTACCCCGTTAACTCGGCCGCCGATGATTTTGCCCTCGCTTTTGAACCCTATGTAAAACCCGAACTGCTCGACTCTATTGAAGCAACCGGCTTCTTTTCCTCTTCAAGACCGGGCGGAATGGGCAATGACGATATTTATGCCTTTGTTTTGGAAACCCCCAAAATTGCCCCACCCGATACACCGGCTATTACCTCCGTTTCTACGAAGCCTAAAGATATTATATATATGCTGAACGGACTGGTAGTGCAAAATACTTTTAAAACTGCCGATGACCCCAATTCGGGTATTGCCGGTAAATTGGCTGTGCCCGATGCCATTGCCGAAGTACTGGGACTTAGCGTGGATAGCCGCATTTCTGAAAGGCTTATAACCAACAGCGCCGGCAAATTTACCCTTGAACTTGAACCCAATACCGACTATAAAATTACCGCCTTTAAAAACGGCTATTTTAAACAATCGGCCGAAGTAAGTACCAAAAACCTTAATACACAGGGAAAAGATACCGTTTTTGTGTATGCCGAACTGCTGATTGAAAAAATTTACCGCCAAAAAGAAATTGTGCTCGAAAATATTTACTACGACTTAGACAAATACGACATACGCCCCGATGCACAGCCAACACTCAATAAACTGGCACAACTTCTTAAAGAAAACCCTTCCATTAAAATACAACTTGGCTCACATACCGACTCGCGCGGATCTGACCGCTACAACGAAACCCTTTCCCAAAACCGCGCTCAGGCTGCTGTTAACTATCTGGTTTCTTTGGGCATAGACCTCCGCCGCCTCCTGGCAAAAGGGTATGGCGAAACGCGTTTGGTAAACGAGTGCAGCAACGGCGTGCCTTGTACCGAAGAACAACATCAGCAAAACCGGCGAACTACTTTCCAGGTTATTTCCGAAAACTTCTCGGCACCCGATGTTGATTTTTAATCTTGCTTGTGATTTCGCAGCGCTTTGTATATTGGCAATGCAATACCTGCCCTGCTGCCGGAGTTGCTACATTTTTTCAAACCGCAGCAGACATTCTTCTTCTTTATGGCGCATGAGTGCCTGTTGTTCCGGGGTTTTGTCTTTATAGCCCAACAAATGTAATATTCCATGCGCCATTACCCGATGCAATTCCTGCAAAACCGATACCCCAAATTTGGCGGCATTTTCGGAGACCCGGTCTATGCTTATAAAAATATCGCCCTCAATAAAACGCGGGTCGTCAGAATTGTCAAAGGTAATAATATCGGTATAGGTTTGATGCGACAAGTAGGCTACATTCATCTGGTATAATTCCTCATCGGTGCAAAATATATAGTTAATATTTCCAACATATTTGCCTTCTGCGGTAATAATTGCCTTTACCCACTCTTTAATTTTCTTTTTGCCTTCAAGGCGATACTTTAACGGAGGCTGTATATAAAAATTTATCGGCATGTTAAATTGCTGCCCTGTTGTTTGCACAAGACTTCTTGTTGCTGCCGCAGGCTGTGCGGCAACCGGTAAAACAGGAGGTTAAGAGTGAATTTTAAACTTAATTTCCACCTTTGTACCATCTTCGGAGTACTGAAGATAGTCTGAGAGTTTGCGCATCAAAAAAACGCCCCGTCCGTTTGGTTTCATGAGGCATGGCGGAGTGGTTGGGTCGGGCAGTTTATCGGGGTTAAATCCGCATCCCTCATCGGTAATGGTAAAAGAAAGTGCCGCTTTTGTCGGGCGCAGTTTTACCTTTACACTTTTGCAGGGGTCGGCGCCGTTTCCGTGCAGTATGGAGTTGTTTATGGCTTCTGTAAGTACTAATAGTATATTAAAATACAATTCTTCGCTAAGGTTGTATCGAAGGCGTATTTGTTGCAGAAACGGCTCTACCTTGCTTATGTTTTCCGGGCAGGAACTGAGCTTAAGCGTAAAGCGGGACTTTTGCGGCATGTTTTGTAAAAATTGTTGCATATATACTATTTAATTGAAGCAGGATAAACTGGTTTTAAGTTTTTGCCACTGCAAGAGGGAGTTTTGCTTTTCTCCCTCTTGCCGGGCTGTATATTGCAGGTATTTCACTACCTATACCCTGTTATGCCTTCAGATTTATAGACGGCAAGGCTTGGTAAAAGGTCACCGGTCAATTATCAGAAGCTGATAGCTTTAAAATAACGTTCTACGAGCGATTTGTAATAAGGTTTTAGGCTTGGTGGCACTGTTTTATATAGTTCAACCTGCGATTGCCTTTTTTTCAGGTACTCCTCTACTTCGGGCGGAATTTGGCGGTTACGTTCGCGGGCGGTTTCAGCTAATCGTTTGTTATCCCATTCCTGTTCTCTTTCGGCATCGGCGGCTTTCAGCATTCGGTTCAGTATTTCCTGCTGACGTTTTAGCGTTTCGGCGGTAAGGCGTTTATTCACCAAATCATTTTCGGTTTGTTCCATTTGTTTGGGCAGGTCGCCAAGGCCTTCACCCACTTTTTTGCCGTCTTTATCGCGTTGTTGCTGCATGGCTTCCATAGCTCTTCGAAGGGCAGATTGTTTGGCGGCCAGTTCTGCTGCTTCGCGGCTCATTTGTTTACCGGGCATCTTACCCTCTTTCATGTCTTGCTGTAGTTTGGTAATGCGGTCGTTCAGTTGTTTTTGCAACTGACCCATGCCCTTCATGCCTTTGGGGTTATTGCCGGGTTTCTGGCACATTTGGTTGCCCTGCATTTGTTGCGACATTTGTTGCTGCATTTGTTGCATGGCATCGTCCAGCATAAGCGCCAGGTTGTTTACGCTGGTCATGATAAACTGCTGGTTGGCGCTGGCTTGCCCCGGTTTTCGGTCGGCAAGGTAATCCAGGGCATCGCCCATGTTGCGGTTAATTTCGGTTAATTCCTTGGTAATAAATGATTGTAACTGAAACACGCGCCGGCTAAGCGCCATCAGGCTGTCTTCAATGAGGCGGGCATCGTCTTTCAGATTAAACTGGTTGCGCACCAGTTCAACGTATTTGGGCGTATTGATATCGGTAATTTGCAGGTCGTACATCACATCTTCCTGGTCCATAGACAGTTTCACCAAATTTTCAAGCAGTTGGCGTATGGCCTGCATGTCTTCTTCCATCTGCTGTTGCTGCATTTGCATCTGCATTTGTTGCAGGTTTTGTGCCATTTCCTGCATTTTTTTGCTGGCGTTTTTCTGGTTTTTGCTGGCGTTTTGTGAGTTTTGCTGCTGCATTTGCTGCATACTTTGTTTCATCTCCTCGCTTATTTCCTGCTGCTGTTGTTCGGTTTGTTTCTGAATATCCATTTTATTGTTGAGGTCGTCGCTCATTTTTTGAAGTTCCTGCATATCTTTTTTAAGATCTTCAAACTTGTTGCTGATATCTTCCTGTTTTTGCTGTTGCTGCTCCATTTTAGCACCTTCGGGCTGTTGCTTGGTTTCCTCACTAAGTTTTTGCTCCTGCTCCGACAACTCATTAAGCTTATCAATGGTTTCGTTCATTTTTTGTTCCATTTCCAATTGCTTAAACAACTCCAGCATTCTGTCCATTTCTTTTTCCAGTTGTTCGTTGTTCATTTCCATATCTTTCAACTGGTCAATGGTTTCTTCTTTATTGAGTTTTTCAAGGAGTTCCTGTAATTTTTCGAGCATCTGTTTCATTTCATCAGAAAGCAGCTCGTCCATGAGTTTTTGCAATTGCTCCTGCTTGTTTTGCAGGTCTTCCGAAAACTCTTTAAACTCTTTTTGATTTTCGAGGTTTTGGTTAAAGTCGTTTTGAAGGTTTTTAATGTCCTCCTGCATTTGCTGGTGCTTTTGCAGCAGGTTTTCAATTTTATCTTTGTCTTCCCAAGCCAGTTCTTTTTTCTGCAGCATTTTATCCTGCAATTTTTTAAACTCTTCTTTAAGTTCCTTGGCGTTGTTTTTTACCTTTTCAAGGTTGTCCTTTAATTCTTCGTTTTTGGCATCGGCCAGCGCATCCATTTCTTCTAAGGTGGGCAGTTCGTAGGTCATCATCTGCGATTTGGTAGATTTACTGCCATTAACGCCGTCGTTGTCCCAAACCTCAAAGAAGTAGGTGAGCCGGTCGCCGGGTTTAAGGTTCAGCAGGTTTACATCCCACATATAGGTAAAGCTTGCGGCTTTTAAATCGGTTCCGCCAATGTCAACAAATTTTACCTGATAACCTAAATCAGAAGTGGCGGTTTGCTCTTTGGGTTCAATTTTATATCGGAATTCAAGCCTTCTTACGCCGTAGTCATCAGCTACATCGCCAAAGAAATAAAGGTATTTTTTATCGGCACTGTCGCGTTTTTCGGTAGCAGAAATAACGGGGTAAAGGTCGGGTATAACCGATATGTTGTAGCTGATGGAATCGGCATTTTGGATGCGGCTGTTTGAAAGATAAACGGTGTAGGTGGCATCTTTAAACAGGCGTTTGGAAAGGGTAAATTGCCCTTCGGATTTTTTAACGGCGCTAACAGGTACGGCATTGTCAAATTTTACCCGAATTTCATCGGTATTCTGTGCCTCAAAGTTCCAGCTAACAGTAGTGCCGGCTGGCAGCACCATATCGCCCGAATTGCGCAATTCTTCGCTTTTCTGCCCCGTATAGGCAGGGTATTGTACCTGTGCGTAAAAACTGAGCATAACGGGTTTGGGTATTACCTTTATGGTATAAGGCTCAGATTTTACGCCGTTTGCTTCAAGGTAAAAGGTAACATCTTTTTGTATTTTGCTGAATTTATAACTAAACTCGGCTGCCGAGTTTTTTTTGAGTTTGTAGGGAAAGTTGTTAATGGTTACAAATGCTTCGGCAGGTAGCACCGAGCCGTCAACTTTTACATTTAGGTTAAAGTCTTCAAACTGTAATACCTCCATATTGGAATTGGCAACCGTAAATTTAAAAGGTGCCGGTGGAGCATACTCTTTGTTGTTGTTTATAAGCCGTGCGGTGCTGTTGGGTATTAAATTGGGCGCACCTATAAGAATAGCCAGCAAAAGCAGCAACGGACCAATGGCATATTTGGCATATTTCCGGTTTTTTGAAAGGTTAATGGCGCTGGCAAATGGCACCAGTTTTATCTCTTCTATTTTTTGATTGACGCTTGCTTCAATAAGGGTTGCATCTGATGCGCTTTTTGACTGCTCTTTGAGCTGAAGAATGTTGAGTAGTTTGTCTTTAACATTCGCAAAATGTTGCCCGATGATTTGCGCAGCCTGTTCGTGGCTGATAATTTGCCCCAACCGGAAGTAGTGCAGCGCCGGCAACAATACCCAGCTTACCAGAGATATGCCGCTTAAACCCAAAAAACCGAAAAACAATACCTTGCGCAGCGTAGTGGACAGGTAAAAAAAGTACTCCAGCAGGTTGATAACCAAAAACGACAGCACAATTACGCCCGTGCTGTACAGCAGCCCTTTTATTAGCTTGTTTACGTAATATTTCCGTATAAATTGGTCTAACTTGGTTATTAATAGTTCGTAGTTGCCGCTATATAAACTCATAAAAAAATTTAATTAAACATTTTAATGCGCAAAACTCGCAAAAACAGTGATTTACAAATTTAATAAAATAAAAACTGTAAAAATGCGCCTTTTAGCTTTTGCGTTACAATAACAAAATGCACTTGCACAAGGTTTAAGGGGCAAATTACACTATTTTGGCAGTAGCGCCAAATATTTTTTTAGCACTGGGGGCAATTTTAACATTTTATAAGAAGCGCTTCAAATGGTAATGCACCATACAACCGCACATTTAAACGTGCGCAAGAGGGTTTATATTTGAGTAAACACAAGGCAACCCATGCAAAAAGTTAATTCCGTATTTAAAACCTTAAGCCGGTTTTTCACCAATCATTGCCAATAACCCATACACTATAAATCCTCTGTATTCCGAAATCATCTGAAAAACTGATGTTGCCCGAATAATAGCAGAACAACGCAATGCGGGGATATGCTTGAGCGTAATTCTCAAACAAATAGATCAATTATGCTTGTAAAGAAATGATGCGTACAAAGCGAAAGTCCTTGTACAACATTCACCTCCCTAAACTCATTCCACTGTTAAGGAAACAAAGTGATATATAACTGTTGTAGCTGATTAATATGCCTCATTTTACCCATTGTTTTTCATTTACTCAATGCCTTTTGTGCTGTTAAGGTTGATAAACCCTAACGCTAAGTCAGTTTTACGGAATATACAATTAGTTTCGATAGCATTTTTAGCACTTGTTTTGGCAGGGCTTCTCCAAAGACAGTCAATTCTGCAACAATTGTTAGGTATTAGTTGGTCTTCTTTGCTGCCCTTCTGAAAATCGGCGTTAAGAAAATCGGAACGGAGGGCGAAAAGCAGGCGGCGCAGCAAACGCCACTACACATCTTGTTTATGAAACACCACTGCTGCCGGCGTTTGCCTTGGCGCATGCCGCCCGTAGTGCAGATTTTTAGACGATTTTCAGGCAGGCTTGATTTTTTGCTACTTTTTTATCAAGCTCACGTTTCGCACCCAAGCAGAAAATTATGTGTAATTACCTGACCAACAATTTATTATATAATGATATAATATTAGTAGAATAGATACATTATGTGTAAGTTGCTGATTATCAGCCTCAAATTTTCAAGGTGCGGAAAGTGGGATCAAAAAAAAAGTAGCAATATGTAAAGGCTACGCGACTGTTGAAGTTGAGGTGGGCTATTATACGTTAGTTTACTGCGTCAAAAAGCA